>JBJONS010000522.1:0-12049 GCA_046051725.1 Pseudomonadota bacterium
GCCCCGCCCGAGCCCCCGATCCCCGCCGAGCCCGCGCCCGCCGAGCCCGAGCCCACGCCCGCCCCAGGCGAAGAGCCCGCGCCCGAGCCCACCCCCGCGGTCCCCCAGGACGTGCACAACCTCACCATTCGCACCATCCACCCGGTCCGCGTCGACGCAAAGGTCGGCGACTCCACCGTCCATTCGGGCTTCGTCGGCGGAGGACAGGTCATCACCGTCGGTGGCGCGGGCGACATCGTCGTCGACATCGGTGACCTCAGCCGGGTGCACATCGAGTACAACGGCGGCCGCATCGAGCCGCTCCACAACCTCTCCAGCGCCCGCCGCCTGGTGTTTGTCCGCGCCAGCCCCTAGCCGGCAGGGAGGCCCCGATGACCGAGGCCCGGGTCGAGATCCTGCGCCGGCTGGCCCGCCGCGGCGCCACTCCACAGCTCCAGCGCGCGCTCAAGAAGAGCCGCCCCGTCGACATCGCCGCCGCGGTGGGCCACCTCGCGCCCGCTGAGCAGCGGCTGCTGTTCCAGCAGCTGCCGACCACCGAAGAGACCGCCGAGGTGGTCTTTCGGCTCGGCAACGATGACCTGCACGTCATTGTCAAGGCGTTGCCCTTCGAACGGCTGGTCAAGCTGCTCGACCTGATGGAGGCCGACGACGAGGCCGACGTCATCGACCGCCTCCCCGACGACATGCGCGAGAAGGTCCTCGCCGCCATCCAAAAAGAGGACAAGCAGCTCGTCGAGGAGATCCTGGCTTGGCCAGAGGACAGCGCCGGCGGCATCATGCAGCCGATCGCGTTTCGCCTGCGCGAGGACCAGACCTGCCGCGACGCGATCGCCGCGCTGCACGAGCAGCAAGAGCACCTCGAGACCATCTTCTACGTCTACGTCGAGAACGAGGGCGAGCAGCTGGTCGGCGTCACCAGCCTCCGCGCGCTGCTGACGCACTCTCCGTCGACGGTCCTGCGCGACATCATGACCTTGGACGTCATCAGCGTCTCTGCGCTCGACGACCAAGAGGACGTCGCGCGCATCGCCAGCCGATACGACCTGCTGGCCGTGCCGGTCGTCGACGAGAACCGCCACCTGCTCGGTATCGTCACCATCGATGACGTCGTGGACGTCATCAAGGAAGAGGCGCTCGAGGACATGATGCTCATGGCGGGCGTGGGCGACGCGCCCGCGGCCAGCTCGGGCAGCGTCATCTCGGCGGCCCGCCAGCGCATCCTCTGGCTCGGGGTCACCCTGCTCGGCGGCATCGGGATCAGCGAAGTGGTCGGCCTTTTCCACGGGGCGCTTGAGCAGCAGGCCGTGCTGACCGGCTTCATCCCGGTCATGCTCGGCACCGGCGGCAACGTCGGCACCCAGGCCGCCACCGTCGCCGTGCGCAACTTGGCGCTCGGCAATGACGCCGACATGGGCCTGATGGCCATGGTCTTCCGCGAGGCCCGCATCGGCATGCTGCTCGGCTTGGCCTTCGCGATCACGCTCGGGGGCTACGCGCTGCTGCGGTGGTCGGACACGCCGTTGATCGGCCTGTCGATCGCCGTCGCGCTCTTCATGATCGTCGTGGTGGCCGCCGCTGTCGGCACGCTGGTGCCGCTGACCCTCAACCGCCTGGGGGTCGATCCCGCCGTCGCGACCGGCCCCTTCGTCACGAGCTCGATCGACTTCGTGGCCGCGATGGTCTACTTCACGACCACCACGCTGATCTTGGGCCTCCATTGACCGCGCGCCCCCGGGGTCCGGTCGACGGCCTCCGCTGCCTCGTGCTGTCGCGCCAGGACCACGGGGAGGCCGACCGCATCGTGCGGCTGCTCAGCGCCGAGCGCGGCCGGAGCACCGCGATCGCCCGGAGCGCGCGCCGCGCGGGCGCCCGCTTTGGCGCGGCCTTGGAGCCGCTGAGCCTCGTGCAGGCCGGCCTGCGGCCGCGGGCCAACAGCATGGACGTGCTGGAGCAGGTCGAGCTCGTCGAGCCGCACTTGCACCTGCGGGACGACCTCGACCGCCTCACCCACGCGGCCCACGCCGCTGAGATCTGCGGCGGACTGGCGCGGGAAGAGCACCCCGAGCCCCGCCTTTTCGGCCTGTGCCAGACCGCCCTGCTGCTGCTGGACGCCGCCAGCGCCGCGCCTGGACCCGCCTTCCGCTTGGGCCTCGAGGCCAAGGCCTTGACCTTCGCCGGGCTGCTCGCACCCCTGGACCGCTGCGCCGCCTGCGGGCGCCCCGCGGTGGCCGATGAGGGCGCGCCGTGGGTGCTCAGCGCCGCCGAGGGCGCGGCGCTGCATTCGGCCTGCGGGTCTGCCGGAACAACGTGTACCGCGTTATTCTTGATGGAGGTCGAAGCCGCGCGTCGTCGTCCGCTGCAAGAGAGCCTGGACCTCGACCTGCCGGAGGGCCCGCGCTGGGCCCTCGCCGAGCGGGTCGAGGCGCAGCTGAACCGCCCCCTGCGCGCCCGGGCCCTGCTCGACTCAGCCCCGGGCTTTGTTCAGGTGTGACGGTGGAGATGGTCACCGATTGTCCTGAAGGAGGCCTGAACAGGTGGACAGGACCCACCCAGCCCGCTATACGAGGGGCGGAGGAGCCGCCCATGCGCCACCTGCCCGCTCTCCAGCCCACCCGACCGCGCATCGGCCTGCTCGCGCTGTGCTGCGCGGTGTCCACAGGCTGCGCGGTCGCCCCGGGCCCGGTGGTCTGGTCCGGCCGCCTCGTCGACGATCCGCTCTGGGTGGGTGGGATCGAGGCGCTCGACGGCGGCTCACTCTGGGCGCGCGACACCGAGGGGGCGCTCATCGCCCAGGCCGAACCGGTCGATGGCTGGGCCGAGGGCCTCTCCTTGCAGCTGCCCCCCGGGGCTTCAGTCGCGCTCGTCGTCGAGGCCGAGGGCGACACGCCGACGGTGTGGCCCACGCTGGCGCCCGAAGGCGACGCGCTCTGGCTCGACGGCGCCCTGTACCCGCGGGCGGCCGCGCTGCTGGCCGGACTCGGCCGCGACCACCTCCCTGGCAGCCCGCTGCCAGCCGCCGGTACGACCGCGGGGCTGTGGATTGAGCCCGACGCCGCGGGCGCATGGGGTGAGGGGGTCGTCGAGGTCGAGGCCGAGGGCGCAGCCCGGGTCGACCTCCGCATCGGCCCGACCGGTCGGTGGACCAAGGTGACCGAGGGTGTGCCTGACGTCATCCTCATCCTGAACCTGCCGCCCGGCCCCGTCGAGGTCCGGCCGCTGCCCGCCTCGGGCGCGGCCCCGGCGCTCCCCATCCACCTCGAGGCGGGTGAGCTCGGCATGCTCCCGCGCCTGTCGCCCTAAGGTGCCCTGATGCTGCTCCTGCTCGCGCTCGCCTGTGCGCCCAAGACCAACGAGAACATCGTGGTGACGGGCACGTTGCTCAACCAAGATGACGAGAACGGCGCGCCCGTGGCCGGCGCCAGCCTGCGCTCGATCAACCTCTACACCGAGGTGGTCGATGGCGCGCAGTCCGGCGCCGATGGCGCGTTCTCGCTGAACGCGCCCGCCATCGACACCTTCTTCATCTCGGCGGCGGCCGAGGGCCACCTGCCGACCAGCGTCGTGGTCCAGGCCGGCACCGACGACGTCGAGGCACCCGACGGCAGCGTCTGGATCCGCACGGTCGACGACCATGCGGCGGCCATCGCGCCCTTCGCCGGCTGCCCCGGCGCCGACCAGCCCGGCGGCGTCATCGAGGGCGAGGTCCGGGTGTACCTGGGCGAGACGGTCGAGAGCGGCGACACGCACCCCCTCGTGACCACCGCCCGGGCCTACGCCGAGGGCGCCGACGGCGCGCTGCGCTCCGCGTGCATGCTCAACGACGAGGGCATCTACGACGGCCTGTCCGACGAGACCGGCCAAACCGGTCGCTTCGCCATCTTTGGCGTCGCAGAGGGCATTGCCGCGCTTCAGATCAGCTACATGGTCGAAGACACGCTGCAGGTCGACCAGGTGCACAGCGTGTACGTGCGCGCCGACGGCGTAGCGCCGATGTACCCCGCCTGGGTGCCGCTGCCCTGAGGCCGCCGCCCGCCGCCGCATCCCCCGCCGCTGCGCCCCGTGCTAGGCGGCCCAGCGCCCGCACCGTGGATCCCGTATGGCCATCGCCTTCGCCAGCTTCGACGAGCCTCACGCCTGGCTGCTCCGCGGCTTGGTGGAGTACGGCTGGGCGGACTGGTCCCGGCTGCGGGGCCAGCTCCCCCCGGGGTCCTTCGGCGGCATCGATCTGGGGCCGTGGACCGAGGGCGATGGCCGGGACGGCATCCCGCTCGTCGTCCCCGCGCAGGTCCAAGGCCAGCGCTGCGTGGACGACGGGACCTACAGCTTCACGGTCCAGGTGCAGCGCCGCCAGGGCGGGCTCGCGGTCGTGGTCCGCTGCCCCGAGGCGAACTTCTTTCAAGAGTTCCCCTACGACCCCTACAACCCGCTGTGGGCGGCCGGCTACGTCCACCAGGCGCTGCTGACCTACGTGCCCCAGTACGTCAGCTGGCGCCTCGCAGGCGGCGAGCTCGGCTGGGCCGAGCGCGAAGGGGTCCCCCGCATCCAGGGCGAGCCGGCCAGCGCGGGCCTGATCAGCTTCGTGCGGGGGCGGGTCCAAGCCAACCTGCCGCTCGAGCTGCTCGCCGCCGAGGCCTGGGCCATCGGTCGGCCCGGCCAGGTGGGCAGCGCCGGCGTCCCGCTCCCGCGCATCACCGGCGCGGCCCCGCGGTCGCCCGCAGCGCCGGCGCCACAGCAGATGGGGATCACCGCCGGGTCCGGCAGCGCCGAGCCGCTCTACCTCTCGGCGGCGGCGCGCGAGGCCCTCGCCCGCGGCGAGCAGCGCCCCGGACTGCCCCAGAACGACGCCGTGCAGGCACGCGCGCGCACCCGCAAGCCGGCGAACGCGCTGATGGTCGTGGCGGGCATGACCGGCCTGCAGTCCATCTTCTGGCTCATCGACAGCCTCACCATCGTCGCCTACTACCGCGACAGCCTCGGCTCGCTCCTCTTCGCGCTGCCGCTGTTCCTCATCCTGCTGCCCGCGTCGGTGGCCGCGGCATGGGGCGCCTGGCAGCTGCGCGAGGTGAAAGGCGGCCCCATGCCCTGGGTGGCGATGGGCGTCGCGGCGCTCAGCCCCGGCTGCTGCCTCTTTGGCCTGCCGGTCGCCATTTGGGCGGGCCGCGCCTGGATGGACCCGATGGTCGTCGCGGTCCGCAGCCCCCGGACCGGCGGCCCTGCCCCTGCGGCGCCTGGCCCGATCGGCCCCGGCATCAGCGCCGGCGGCGCTGCGCCTGCGGCCCGGGGGATCCAGGGCCCCATCGCCCAGGCCCGTCCGCGGAACGCCGTCGAGCGCGCCGTGGACAAGCTCCAAAGCCTGACCAAGAAGCTCCCCTTCTGAACCGGGGCGCGCAGAGCCCGCGTCGCCATGTCCGATGTCCGCTCGCCGCCCCCCATGTGGAGACCCCCATGAAATTCCAGGACCTCATCCTCACCCTGCAGCGCTTCTGGGGCGAGCAGGGCTGCGCCGTGCTGCAGCCCTATGACCTCGAGATGGGCGCGGGCACCTTCCACCCGGCCACCTTCCTCCGCGCGCTCGGCCCCGCGCCCTGGCGCGCCGCCTACGTGCAGCCCTGCCGTCGGCCTGGAGACGCCCGCTACGGCGAGAACCCCAACCGGCTCGGCCATTACTACCAGTTCCAGGTGATCATGAAGCCGTCGCCGGTCGACATCCAGGACCGGTACATCCGCTCGCTCGAGGCGATCGGGGTCGACCTCAAGAAGCACGACCTGCGCTTCGTCGAGGACAACTGGGAGAGCCCGACCCTCGGCGCCTGGGGCCTCGGCTGGGAGGTCTGGCTCGATGGGATGGAGGTGACCCAGTTCACCTACTTCCAGCAAGTGGCGGGCTTCGAGCTCAACCCCATCTCCGCCGAGCTGACCTACGGGCTCGAGCGCCTCGCGATGTACCTGCAGGGCGTCGACAACGTCTTCGATCTGGTCTGGGTGGACGGCATCACCTACCGCGACGTGTACCTGCGCAACGAGCAGGAGCAGTCGGCCTACAACTTCCAGCACGCCGACACGGACCAGCTTTTCCGGTCCTTCGAGGGCGCCCAGGCCGAGTGCATCAAGCTCTGCCGCCTCGGCCTCGCCCTGCCCGCCTACGACCAGTGCATGAAGAGCAGCCACCTCTTCAACCTGCTCGACGCGCGGGGCGCCATCTCGGTCGCCGAGCGCGCCCGCACCATCGGGCGCGTCCGCACCCTGGCCCTCGCCTGCGCCCGCACCTGGCAAGGCCTGCCCGTCGACGAGCCGGCGGGGGGTGCCGCGTGAGCGCCCAGCCCTCGACCCCCAGCGCATCCCCCGACCGTGAGCCAGCCATGCACCCGACCCTCTTCATCGAGCTCCGCTGCGAGGAGCTGCCCGCCCGCTTCGTTCGCCTCGCCGAGGCGGGCCTGCGTGACGCTGTTCTGCAGCTCCTCAGCGGTGTCGCTCACGGGGCGGTCCGCACCTGGGCCACGCCCCGCCGCGTCGCCCTGGCCATCGAAGACCTCGCGCCGGCCCGGCCCGAAGAGCTCAGCGTGGTGACCGGACCCGCAGAGGCCGCGTCCTACCGCGACGGCAAGCCGACCCCCGCCGCGATCGGCTTCGCCAAGGGCAAGGGCGTGCCGGTCGAAGAGCTCATCCTGGTCGACAGCCCCAAGGGCCGCGTCATCGCCGCCCAGGTCCGCAGCGGCGGCCAACGGGTGGTCGACCTGCTCGCGCAGGGCCTCGGCGACGCCATCCTCGGCATCCCCTTCGTCCACACCATGACCTGGGGCCCCGCCCGCTGGGCCCGCCCGATCCACGGCCTGGTGGCGCTCTACGGCGCGGACCTGGTCCCCGCCACCGTCGCGGGGATCGCGGCTGGCCGCGAGACCCTCGGGCACCGCCTGCGCCCCGGCCCGATCACCATCGCCGGCGCCGAGACCTACGCCGACCTGCTGGCCGCCCACTTCGTCATCGCCGACCGGGCCGCGCGCGAAGCGGCCATCCGCGCCCAGCTCGACGCCACCGCGGCCGGGCTGGGCCTGAAGGTCGGCGAGCTCGATCTGATCGACGAGGTCGTCGATCTCGTCGAGTGGCCGCAGGTGGTCGCCTGCGCCTTCGACCAGAGCCTGCTCCACCTCCCGCCGCGGCTGCTCGTCGAGAGCATGGGCGTCCACCAGCGCGTCTTCCCGCTGTTCGACGGCGACACCCTCAGCCACCGCTTCCTCGCGGTGAGCAACCACCCCTTCGCCGACACCGACCCGGACTGCGCCGCGACGATCGCCGCCGGCAACGCCAAGGTGCTGGGCGCACGCTTTCACGACGCGCGCTTCTTCTACGCCGAGGACCGCAAGAAGACCCTCGCCGTCCACGGCGAGAAGCTGGCCCGCATGCAGTGGATCCGCGGCGGCGGCACCATGGCCGACAAGGGCGCACGCGTCGGCGCCATCGCCGAGGACCTCGCCCCACGGCTCGGCGCGACCGGTGCCTCTGCTGCACGCGCCGGAGGCCTCAGCAAGGCCGACCTCGCGACCCAGATGGTCGGCGAGTTCCCCGAGCTGCAGGGCCATGTCGGCCGCCTGCTCGCCGCCTTCGACGGCGAGACCGCCGAGATCAGCCTCGCCATCGAAGAGCACTACCTGCCGCGCTTCTCGGGCGACCAGCTCCCGACCTCGACGCTCGGCCTCAGCGTCGCCTTGGCCGACCGCCTCGACACCCTCACCCGCACCTTCGCGCTCGGCCTCAAGCCGAAGGGCTCGGCCGATCCGCTGGGCCTGCGCCGGGCGGCCGGTGGCCTGGTCACCCTGCTCCTCCACGCCGGGCTGCGGGTCGAGCTGCCGGGGATGCTCCGCGGCGCAGACGGCGCCGGCGCCTCGGCCAGCGCGGGCCTGGGCGGCGCCCCGGTCAGCCCGCTGAGCGACGAGCAGCTCGCCGAGCTGGTGGGCTTCGTGATGGACCGCGCCCGCGCTGCCCTGACCGAGCCCCACGCGACCGACGTGGTGAACGCCGTCTTCGCCAGCCGCGACCATGACGTGGTGGCGCTCGCCGCCCGCTGCGCGGCGATGAGCGCGCTGGCCGCAGATCCGGCCTTCGACGCCCTCAAGACCACCTTCAAGCGGGTGATGAACATCACCAAGGACCACGCGACCACCGCCTACGCCCCCGGCGCGCTGATCGAGCCCGCCGAGGTCGCGCTGGTCGCGGCCTTCGACGGGGCGCGGGAGACCGCCCGGGCCTGCGCCGAGGCGAGCGACTACGCCGGGGCGCTCCGCGCCCTGACCGCCCTGCGGGGACCGGTGGATCACTTTTTTGAGGCCGTGCTGGTGATGGCGCCCGAGCCAGAGCTGCGCGATGCCCGCCTCGGCCTGCTCAGCGCCATCGCGCTCGAGTTCCGCCGCATCGCCGACTTCAAGCACCTCAACTGAGGCCAGCGCCGCACCGGAGCGGGCGGCCGGCGCGGCGCGCCCACAGGGGGGCCGCGCGGGTCCGCCCGCCCTCGGCCATGGGGGCGCCGGCGGTCCCAGCCGGCGGCCCCGCCCGGGTCGTGCCCGCCGTCGCCGCGGCGCAGCTGACGCCTCCCGCCCCGCGCACCGGCCGCGCGGGGCTGAAGGCCCCCGTCTGGAAGCGCGCGCGGCCCCGCGCCCAGCCGCAGACCCCTCACCGTTCCTTCAGTCCCCGCGCGAACGCCCGGCAAAAACTCCCGACAAACCTCATTTGAACTTTGTTTTCGGCCGGCACGAGCACCTCCTCGCCGCTCGACACCCGCGGGGCGCATGAGGGCCCCCGCCCCCCCACGAGCCGCTAGACTGCGACACCCCGTGCCAGCTTGGCCGGCCCCCGGAGGCGCGATGGACATCCTCAACCCCATCCAGACCGAGCAGCGCGGCACCCGCGAGGGCACCACTCCGGGCGGCACCAGCGAGCAGGACCTCCAGCAAGCCCCCAGCGCGCGCAACGTCGGCAGCCTCATCGGCGGCGGCGCGGGCAGCGCGGGCTCCGCCGGTCCCCCGGGCCTGGGCGGGTCGGGCGGCGGCGCCGGCGGCACAGGCATGCGCGCGCTCCTGCCGCCGGTGGGCGGCGGCGCGGGCAGCGCCCCCAGCCAGGGCGCGCCGGGCGGCCGGGGCCCCTCCACCGGGTCCACCTCCCGCGGCGGCACCTCCAGCGGCACCGGCACCGGCGGCGGCTCCGCCCCGGGCGGCGACACCACCAAGGCGCCGGACGAGGCGCCGGGCAGCGCGCCGGCCGGCGGCACCAGCAACGCCGAGACCACCGCACGATCCGCCGATCTCGGCGCAGGGCCAGGCGGCACCACCGCCTCGACCGGCACGGCCTCCACCGCCACGACCGGCACGGGCTCCGCAGCCTCGACCGGCACGGGCGCCGCCGCCACGACCGGCACGGGCTCCGCCGCCACGACCGGCACGGCCTCCGCCGCCACGACCGGCACGGGCTCCACCGCCACGACCGGCACGGGCTCCGCTGCCACGACCGGCACGGGCGCCGCTGCCACGACCGGCACGGGCGCCGCCACCGCCACGACCGGAACGGGCTCCGCTGCCACGACCGGCACCGCCACCGCCGGCACAGGCCCCAGCTCCACGACCGGGGCCGGCACGGCCAACACCGGGACCGGCCCCGCGACGCAAGGCAGCACCGCCGGCACCGGGGGAGCCCCCGGCGGGAGCACCGGCTTGGACGCCATTGTCGCCGACGCGGGCACCGGGGGCGCCTCAGCTGCCGCGGGCCTGACCGCGGCCACCGGGACCAGCGGCGCCGGCGCCGACACCACCCGAGGCGCCGGCCCCGAGGGCACGACCTCGACCGGCGAGGGCGAAAATGGCGCGCTCGGCGGCGTGACCGGCGATCCGACAACCGCGGGGGCCGCGGGCGCGCCTGGCCCCGGCGGCGCACCCGCGGGGGGCGGCTCCACCGCTGAACTTGGCCCCGGCGGGGCAGATCCCGGCGCGCTGGGCTCCGCGGCGCCGGAGACCGCGACCGCGGCCACCGCCGACACCAGCACCCAGGCCGTCGCCAGCGACGACGGGCAGCAGGTCAGCAGCCCGAGCCTCGACGAGGTCGGCGGCCTCGACGCTGTGATCCCCACCGGCGCCGGCCCGACCGAAGAGAAGGCCCAGGGCGCGGGCGGAGAGACCGGCGCGGTCCAGGTGGGCGGGGCGACGGGCGGGACGGGCCCCGTGACCCTCAGTCTCCCCCAAGACGCGAGCCAGGGCACCGCCGACGCCGTGCTCGCCGCCACCGGCGACCCCCTGGCCCGGCACATGGCCGACGTGCAGGCCCGCCTCGACCAGGTCCAGGCCCGCGCGCAGACCCTCCAAGACGCCGCCATGAGCCAGGCCCTCGCCATGGGGGCCCAGGTCCGCGCCTTCACCCAAGCCGAGGGCGCGGGCCTCGGCGCCCACCTCGACCAGGTCTCGGGCACCCTCGCCGGGGTCTTCGCGTCGAGCCGCCAGGGCATCGTCGGCGCCGCGGCGTCGGCGCGGGCGGCGGTGAGCGGGGCCGAGGCCTCGACCCGCGCCCGCATCGGCGAGGCGGCCGAGCGCAACGCGGCCAACGTGCAGGCGCTCTACCGCCAGCAGCGCGCGCTCTACAAGAACGTCCAGCCGCAGCTCTTCGCGCCCTTCCAGAAGCTCATCGGCGAGTACGCCGGCCTCGCGGGCACCGACAGCAAGGCCATCGCCGAGACCTTCTGCGCCCTCAACATCAACGGCGCGGTCGGCCCCCGCGACAACAGCGCGCTGGAGAACTTCACCGGGCCCCTCCGCGTCGAGTTCGTGAACGGCAAGATGGAGAAGGCCCGCGCCGAGATGATGTCCGGCGGCGAGAAGCGCGCCGCAGAGACCCGGGCCGGCGAAGCGCAGTCCAAGGACGAGATCGCCGCCCTCCTCAAGCCGCTGGACGCCAACGTCGAGGCCCTCGCGGTCAGCGGCGCCGCCACCGTGCGCGCCGCCCGCAAAGCCGCCGACAAGAAGCTGGCGGCAGACGTCAAGGGCGCCAATGAGACCATCAACGCCGCCGAGCAGTCTTCGCTCGCTGAGCTCAACAGCGTCGAGAGCGCCATCTCCGCCGAGCTCACCACGCTGCGCGCTCACCTCGCCGCTGAGATGGAGGCCCGCGGCCAGATCGCCGACGTCATCGCGCTCGCCGCCGGCCAAGACCTCCGCGGTCAGTTCGACCAGGTGCTCGCCGGCATCGCCGCCCAGCTCCCCTCCGGCGGCGTCACCCGCGAGGCCGCCGCGCCGCTGATCGCCGCCGCAGAGGCCCAGCTCGAGCAGCTCGCCGGCCTCCAGCAGGCCCAGCTCGGCGCCTTGCTCGGCGAGATGCTCGTCAACTACAGCGAAGGCGTGCAGGCGACCCGGGCCGGCGTCGACGCGCTGGCCACCAACGCCAGCGCCGCCATCCAGGGCACCGTGTCCCAGAAGGCCGCCGGCTTCGGCACCATCGGCCAGCGCTTCGCCGAGGTGGTCGGCATGCTCGCCCCCTCGGTCGACAGCACCGTCGGCCAGTGGATCCAGCCGATCAGCGGCCGCCTCGCCACCCAGGCCAGCCAGCTCCGCGGCGTCGGCAGCAAGGCCGCGACCGCCGCCCGCGCCGCCGCCAAGGCCAGCCACGACGGGTACACCAAAGACCAGAAGAGCGTGGTGTCGGGCTTCCTCGCCAAGATAAGCCCGAAGGCCATCGCCGCCGGCCAGAGCGCCGGCGCCGCCGCCCAGGACCGGGCCAAGCAGTGCTTTCAGGCCATGCGCGGCATGGGCACCGACGAGAACGGCATCTTCAACGCGCTGCGCAACATGAAGAAGGGCGAGCCGGCGGTCACCGAGGAGGAATTCAAGAAGCTCACCGGCGGCGAGACCCTCGACTCGTGGCTGCGCTACGAGTTCAGCGGGACCTTCGGCTTCGACCAAGAGGGCTACGACACCGCCAAGGCCCACCTCCAGCGGGACCACGGCCGCGCCGCGCGCCTCGAGATCAAGTACAACTGCCACTGGTACGGCGACGACAAGGCCCAGATGGAGAAGGTGCT
>JBJONS010000523.1:0-9795 GCA_046051725.1 Pseudomonadota bacterium
TCGCCGCCTACAACGCGGTCTACAACGAGGTCTTCGCGTCCATCGGGGCGACCCGCACCACGCTGGCCATCTCGGCCCTGCCCACGCCGATCGCCGTCGAGCTGAAGGTCCTCGCCGCCGCCCGGGGACCGGCATGAGCCCGCGGCTGTGGGACCTGAGCCCGCTGCTGCACCCCGGCATCGCGGTGTGGCCCGGTGACACGCCCTTCTCACAGCGCTACCTCTGCCGCATCGACCAGGGCGCGAACCTCGACCTCTCGACCATCGAAGCGACGGTGCACCTCGGGGCCCACGCCGACGCGCCGAGCCACTACGGCGCCGGCGCGCCGGGGATCGCCGCCCGCCCGCTCGAGCCCTACCTCGGCGCCTGTGAGCTGATGCACGTCGAGATCGGCCCCGGGGAGCGGATCTTGCCGGCGCACCTGCCCTCGGTCCCGCGGGCCCCGCGCCTCTTGCTGCGCACCGGCACCTTCCCCGACCCGAACCGCTGGAACGAGGACTTCGCCGCGCTCTCTCCCGAGCTGGTCCACCACCTCGCCGATCTGGGCGTGCGCCTGGTCGGGCTCGACACGCCGAGCGTCGATCTGATGCACGACAAGGCGCTGCGCAGCCACCAGGCGCTGCTCGCCCGCGACATGAGCGTGCTCGAGGGACTGCTGCTCGATGGCCCGCCGCCGGGGCTCTACACGCTCATCGCGCTGCCCCTTGCGATCACGGGCGCCGACGCGAGCCCGGTGCGCGCCGTGCTGGTCGAGGGCGCGCTGGGCTGAGCCCTTGCCCACGGTGGGGGTCAGGTGGCCGTGGGCGCCCCCACATACCGGGCGACGAAGATGTCCAGGTCCCGGTCGACCGCACTGTGGCGCCAGGACGTGGGGCCGATCCGCTGAAAGCCCGCCGCGGCCAGCGCCGCCGCCCACGCGTCGCGGGAGTACAGCCCCTCGAGGTGGCGCTCTTGGTACACCCTGGGCTCTGCGTCGCCGTCTTTGGTCACATAGACGTAGTCGACGCTGTAGCCGTCGTCGTCGGCCGGGTTGACGAAGGCGACGTAGCGCAGCGCGCGGTCACCGTCGTCGACGCCGCCCTCTTCGCTCTCGGGGCTGAAGGTCTCGCGCACGTAGTCGGGAGAGACCACCAGCACGCCGCCTTCGCGCAGGTGCGCAGCGGCGGTGGCCAGGGCCGCGGCGAGCGCGGCGGGCCCCCGCATGTAGCAGACCGCGTCATGCAGGAGGACCGCGTCGAAGCGCAGCCCGAGGCGCAGGCTGCGCATGTCGCCTGGCGCGAGGCGGGCGCCGGGGCAGGTGCGGGCGGCCAACGCGAGCATCTCGGGCGAGAGGTCGGTCAGGGTGAGATCAAAATCGTCGGCGAGGCCGTGGGCGATGTGGCCCGGACCACAGCCGAGCTCGAGCAGGCTCCACCGCGCGCCGGGCGGCGGCGCGCCGAGGGCCGCGCGGAAGATCGCGCCGAACACCTCGGCCTCTTCGTCATAGTCCTCGAGCGGGCTGAGCAGAGGGTACCAGTCGGCGAGGGTCGTGTACAGCAGCATGGGGGCTCCGGGGGCGGGACGGACAGCGCCGCAGCCTACCCGCCGGTGTTGCGCCTGCAACGCCCGATCTCTGCGCCGGCGCGTACCGCCGCTGGGCTCAGCCCCCGCGCGGTGGGGTCGACGGGGTCTCGGGGCCGACCTTGGTGACGCCAAAGACGGTCTGTCGGCCGTCCTCGCCGACCACGCGCTGCACACCCCAGAGTAAGAATTGGTCGTCGTACCAGAGCGCGGCCTGCGAGTCGAAGCCGCGCTTGACCCGGTCGCCCTCGGGGGTCTCGATGACCGCCCGCTCCTCTTCCTGCACCGGCGCGCCGCCGGCAAAGACCCGCCGCGTCACCTTGCCGCCGTTGTGGTGCAGCACGGTGACGCGATCGCCCTCGATGTGGGCCCGCACGTGGGGCCGCATCTGGCGGTCGACCACATCGCCGATCTGCACGCTCTGATCCCACAGCGGCTTGCCCTCGGGGCTGAGCCCGATGAGCACCGCGTGGGTGAACAGGTTGCCGACCCAGATCCGCCGGGTGGTGGTGGTCGTCGTCGTGACCCCGTTGGTCGTCGTCGAGGTGGTCGTGGTCTCGGTGCGGTAAACCGGTGACCAGGCCTCGCCGACCAGCACGAGCTGGCCGTCTTGCTCGACGAGGTCGTGCACGAACAGGTTCTGGCCGACGCTGAGGTCTTCGCCAGCCGCCTTGGCCCGGGCCGCCTTCGCCTCGCGCCGGGCCTCGGCCCGCGGGGGCAGGTGGTCGAAGAAGTGCCGCAGGTCGGTGAACGAGGTGCGGACCGCCGGCCCGACCACCCCGCCCTCGACCGGCGCGACGAAGAAGCCCTGGGCGAACATGCCCTTGTCGCCCTCGGCCCAGGTGCCCACCACGAGCGCGCGGCCCTCGACCTGCACGCGCTGGGCGCCGAGCGGGTTCCAGCCGGCGCCGCGCGGGGCGCTGATGCGGAGGGGATCGATCATGCGGCCGTCGTCGAGGCCGGCGAGCAGCAGCGTGTTCCGGCGGCGCTTCACCTCGAGGCCAGCCAGCTCGACCCGGCCGCTGCGCGGGTCGGTGGACAGGCGCTCGATCCACACCCGCTTGGCCCCAAAGGCCTCGGCCACCGGCACCGCTGTGGGGGCCCCGCCGTCGGGGATGGCGAACAGCGCGCCGTTCCGGCCCTCCCAGCCGCCCAGTGTGCGGCTGGCGAGCACCCAGGCCATGCCGTCGGCCACGGTCAGCTCGTCGACAAAAGCGACGCGCCGCTCGGGGCTCTCGTGGGTGTGGACCTCGAGGCTGCCGTCAGCGACGCCGACCTCGAGCACGGTGAAGCGCGGCGACGAGCCGCCGTGCAGCAGCACGTGGACCTTGCCCCCCTCGACAGACCAGCCCTCGAGGCGCAGGCGGTCGTCGACGCGGTGCGTGAGGGTCCAGGTCGGCTGCAGATCGGCGCTCAGGCCGCTGAGCGTCCACTGCCGCCCGCGCTCGGCCGCCCCGATGAGCACCGCGCCGGCGGCCCCGGCCGGGACCACCGCCCAGTCCTCGCCCCGCTCGACCTCGATCTCGACCCGGTCGTCGACGCGCAGCACGGGCGCGCGCTCGCCTGCGACCGCCCCCGAGATCCCCAACCACAGCGCCACGGTCAGCCCGCCCATCTGCCCTCCACGTGCCGCTTGTCCCCGACGCGCGCACCCCAGGGCGCACCCGGACCACCCGGGGCGCGCCGCTCCCGGTCAGCGCACCTCGAAGACGCCGTCGATCTCGACCGCGACCCCAAAGGGCAGGCTGGCCACCCCCACCGCCGAGCGGGCGTGGCGCCCCGCCTCGCCGAAAGCCGCCACCATCAGCTCGCTGGCCGCGTTCATACCTGGGGCTGCTGGACGAAGTCGGGCGCGCAGTTGACGAAGCCGTTGAGCTTGACCACCCGCACGACCCGGTCGAGGTCGCCGCCGAGCGCCGCCTTGACCTGGGCCAGCACGTTGAGGGCGACCTCGCGGGCGCAGTCTTGGCCCGCGGCGAGGTCAAAGTCGACGCCGAGCTTGCCCAGGTACCGAAACTGCCCGTCGCGCACCGGGACCTGCCCGGCGATGTGCAGCAGATCGCCGCTGCGCACAAAAGGCACGTAGGCCGCGGCCGGCGTGGGCGCGACGGGGACGGTCAGCCCCAGGGCGGAGAGGCGGGCCTCGGCGCCGGACGCGGCCGGCAGGGGGTTGGCGGACGAGGGAGCGGTGGACATGGGACCTCCAAGGTGCGCCCCGTTAGCCGCGTCCGGCTTGGCCCGCCGCCCGCTCCCCGCCCTGCCCCTGGAACACCATGCGCCACGCCCACCTCCGCACCCTGGCCCTCCTCACGCTGCTGCCGGCCGCGGCGGCCTGCCACCCCGACGGCGAGCCGCCGGCCCGCACCGCGGATGAGTCTGCGACGCTCCGCCGCGACGTCGACACCGCCGGCCTCAAAGACGAGCAGGCCAGCGGCAAGGTCAGCCTCTTGCTGGATGTGCGCAGCCCCGGCGAGTACGCCCAGGGCCACGTCCCCGGGGCCCAGAACATCCCAGTCGACGTTCTTGTCGATGAGGTGCAGCACCGCGGGCTGCCCAAGACCCAAGAGCTGCACCTCATCTGTGAGTCGGGCGCCCGCTCGAGCCAGGGCGCCGACGCGCTCGCCGCCGCCGGCTACCGCGTGGTGAACGTCAAAGGCGGCACCGCGGCTTGGCGACGGGCCGGGCTGGCGGTCGAGTGAGGGCAGCCCTCCCCGGCCGGGCCAGCGCCCGCCCCTCCCCTCGCCGCCCGCGCCTCCCCGGCCTGCTGCTCGCGCTGGGCGCCGGGCTCGCGCCCGCGGCCGCCTCCGCCGGCGACCCGGGCCCGCTCTGCGCCGCGCTGACCGGGGCCGATGCGGTGGTCGAGGTCGAGCTGCAGATCAAGGACGTATACCCTCCCATTTATCGGGCCAAGGGCTGGGCCCCCGAGGCGCAGCACCTGCGCGCCACCCTCGCCACCGCCACGGTGGCCAAGACCCTGCGGGGCGATCCTGCCGGATGGACGCCGCGCGTCGAGGACCTGCCCCTGGGGAGCCTCTCGGTCCCCCAGTGGGATGCGCTCTTCGCCGCCCCCACCGTGCGGGCGCTGGTGCTGCTCGACCGGGAGGGGCCCGCCTGGCGCTCGGTCGGCTGGCTCGAAGACAGCGGCATGTGCGCCATCTCGGTCTGCTGGGGGCCCTTGACCGCGGCGGTGAAGGCCTGCGGGCTGCCCGCCACCCCCCCGGCCGCCGCGCCGCGATAGCCTCGGGGGGCCGCCACCCGGAGCCCCCGTGCGCCACCACCCCTCGTCGTCGCCCCGCGCGCTCGCCGCCGCCCTGCTTTTGGCGCTCGCCCCGCCGGCCGCCGCCGCGCCCGCCTCTGCCGCGCCCCCTGCCGCAAAGACCGCGAAGGCCCCCGCCACCGGCAAGGGCGCCGAGCTGCGGGCCGACGCCGTGCTCGAGCGCTCGGTCGTGCGGCTGACCAACACGAGCCAGCGCGCCGATTGGCGCACGCCGTGGAACCCGGGGCGCCCCGGCGCGGGCAGCGGCAGCGGCTTCGTCATCGAGGGCGGCAAGATCCTGACCAACGCCCACGTGGTGTCCGACAGCAAGAACTTGATCTTCCACATCCACGGCGACGCCAACCCGCACCCGGCGCGCATCGTCGCCATCGGGCACGACTGCGATCTGGCCCTGGTCGAGCCGCTCGAGCCCGGCCTGCTCGACCGCCTGCAGCCGCTGCGCATCGGCGAGCTGCCCCCGATCGGCGCCGAGGTCAAGACCTTCGGCTACCCGGTCGGCGGCCGGTGGCTGAGCTCGACCCGGGGGGTGGTCAGCCGCATCGACGTGATCAGCAGCGTGCACAGCCCCGGCAGCACCCACCTCGGCATCCAGACCGACGCGGCCATCAACCCGGGCAACTCGGGCGGGCCGGTGCTCGCGGGCGGCGAGGTCGTCGGGGTGGCCTTTCAAGGGGCCGGCGCGCTCGAGAACGTCGGCTACTTCATCCCGCCGGTGGTGGTAAAGCACTTCCTCGACGACGTGGCGGCGGGCGATGGCTACCAGGGCTTCCCCGCCTTGGACGTGCAGCTCGCCATCCTCGACGCGCCTGCCGCGCGCAGCCTCGCCGGCATGGGCCCCGACGAGACCGGGGTCCGGGTCGACTTCGTGCACCCGGCCAGCCCGGCCAAGGGGGTGCTGCAGAAGGGCGACATCCTGCTGGCCCTCGACGGCGAGGCGCTGGCAAACGACGGCACCTTCGCCTTTGGCGACCAGCGGCTGCAATTGCAGGCCATCCTCGACCGCTTTCACGTCGGGCAGTCGATCCGCGCGCGGGTGCTGCGCGGCGGGCAGCGGGTCGAGCTGATGGTGCCGCTGGCCCGCACGGTCTACCCGCAGAAGCCCTTCGAGGTCCTGCCCTCCTACGTGGTCTACGCCGGCCTGGTGTTCGTCCCGATGGAGCGCGAGCACGTCGCGAACACCGGCGGCAAAGACAACGCCACCCTGTATGAGTACCTCTACCGCCAGCTCGAGCAGCCCGAGACCGTCGTGCCCGCCCGCGTGCTGCTGCTGCGGACCCTCGACCACCCGGTCAACTCGGCCCTGCCCTACCAGGGCGGCGTCATCGTCGAGACCATCAACGGGGCGCCCATCCACACCCTCGCCGACGTGCAGGCGGCCTTCGCGCAGAACAGCGGCCGGCACCACGTGCTCGAGTTCATGCACGCCGAGGCGGTCGCGGTGCTCGACCGGGCGGCCGCCGACGCCGCCCACCCCCAGATCCTGCGCGACTACGCCGTTCCCAAGGACAGCCGCAAATGAGCCCCGCCCGCGCCGCCCTCGCGCTCAGCCTGCTGCTGCCCCTGACCGCCCACGCCCGCGGCGAGGGCCAGCTTGGCGCCCAGATCGTCAACCTCAACGTCACCGCCCAGCAGTGGGACTTCGCCCAGCCCTGGGCCAAGGCCAGCCCGGTCAAGCGCTCGGCCTATGCGACGGTGGTGCAGACGCCGGCTGGCCCGGCCCTGCTCACCGCGGCGACCATGGTCCAAGCGGCGACGGTGCTGCAGGTGACCAAGAACGGCAGCAACCTCGAGGCCACCGCCCGGGTCTTGGTCGAAGACCGCGAGCAAAACCTCGCCCTGGTCACGGTCGACGCGCCCGGCTTCTACGACGACCTGCGCCCGGCCCGCTTCGCCAAGAAGCCGCTGACCGCCGGCGACGTCACCCTCGCCCGCTGGCGGGGCAGCCAGGTCGAGACCGCGGTGGGCCGGGTCGCGCGCCCCACCGTCATCGACAGCGCCAGCGGCGTGACCGATATGGTCACCTTGCGGGTGAGCACCGACATGGCCAACGGAGGCGCGGGGGAGCCCGCGTTCCGTCGCGGTGAGCTGGTCGGCGTCGCCCAGGGTCAGCTCGGCAGCGAGCTCAGCCTGGTGCCGGCCGGCCACGTCGAGGCCTGGCTGCGCACCGCCGGGGCCGACGCCCGCCCGTGGGTCGGCACGCTGGGCCTGTCTGAGCAGCCGGTGACCAGCGCGGTGCTGGTCGACTGGCTCGGCCTCGACAAGGCCCGCGGGCTGCTGATCACCAGCGTGCCCCAGGGCAGCAGCGCGTGTGGCCAGCTGCGCCGGGGCGACGTGCTGCTGTCGGTCGACGGCCTGCCCCTCGACGGCGAAGGCAACGTCGAGCACCCGGTCTACGGCCGGCTCTACTACGAGTACCTCGTCGGCCAGCGCCGCGAGGGTGATCGGCTGCCCGTGCAGATCTGGCGCGAGGGCAAGGCCGTCGACCTGCAGCTGCCCCTGCGGTCCTACCGGGGTGAGCACTGGCTGGTGCCCACCGACCAAGCCGGGCCTCCCCCCTACCTGATGGCCGGCGGGCTGGTGTTTCGCGAGCTGTCCGACAGCACGCCGACCCGCAGCACCGAGCTGCGGCTGCTGTCGGGCCTGCAGCGCCAGGCCCAGCGCGACGGCCGCCGCCGGATCATCGTGCTCTCGCAGGTCCTGCCCGACCCCTACAACCTCGGCTACCACGGCCAGAGCGACGAGGCGGTCGACAAGATCAACGGCCAGCCCATCGACAGCATCGACGACGTCGCCGCCGCCCTCGCCGCCCCCGTCGGGGCCCACCACGTCATCGAGCTGTGGCCCAACCCCGTCTTGATGACCGTCGTGCTCGAGGCCGCCGGGCTCGAGGCGGCCACCGCCCGCATCGCCGAGGCCTACGGGCTGCCCGCCCCGGCGCGGCTCGCCCCGGCCCCACCGCCGCTCGGCCCCGCCTGCGCGGCGGGCTGAGGGGCGGCCCCGCCCGCGCACTTCAGGGCTGGGCGTCGAGGTCGAGCTGCTGGTAGCGCGGCAAAAGCGCGCCCTCTGCGTCATTGTGGGTGATGATGTGGTGCAGCAGCATGCGCACGTCGCCCTCGAGCATGCGCCGCAGCTCGGGGTCCTCGGCATGGCGCCAGGCGAGGTGCTTGGCGCTCAGGCCCCACCCATAGGCCCCGTCAATATCGGTGTCGCAGCTCTTCTGGTCGTCCCACGGGCATGGTCCGTGGCTGTCCCACAGGTGGCGGGCCTCGTGCACGAACAGAGAGCCGATGACCCACGGGTCGCCGGTCCCCAAGGTGACCCAGAGGGTGCGCCGCTCGGACCCGAAGGCCGCCCGGGCGCCCTCGCGGTGCCCCGGCGCGACGCGCTCGATCACCCCGGCGGTCAGGTCATAGAGCAGCAGGCCGACCTCATCCTCGCCGGTGACCTCGGCGACGGCGTGCAGCTCGTCGGCGAGGCCGGGCGCGAGCAGCGCGCCGGGCTCCACCGCGCCGAGGCGGCCGTAGTCGGTCATGAGCAGGCCGCGGGCGTTGAGCAGCACCAGCGCGAGGCGGCTGCGGCGCTGGGCGCGCGGCAGGGTGTCGGCGGTCACGCCGACCAAGAAGTAGGGGTCGTCGAGGCCGTCGGCCGCGAGGAAGGCATCGACGTCCACGTTGTAGTCGTCGAAGATCGCGTCCGCACACTCCCGCGAGGGCAGCGTAGCCGCCGCGGCCCGCAGGGCGCCCTCGTCTTCGCTGTCGACCCCGCAGAGCGCGCGGGTGTCGGCGGCCTCGGCCCGGTACGCGACGCGGGGCGCGCAGGCCGCGGCGGCCAGGGCGGCGAGGGCGAAGTGGCGAGAGCAGCGGCGGGCGGGGCGGGACATGCGGCCTCCAGCGCCTGAAGCTACGCCGCGGCGGCCCCGCCGGGCAAGGGGCCCGCGTCAGGTGGAAGGCTGCCGGGCCGCGCCATAGACGGGCGCCCATGCAGCGCGCCGGCCTCTCCATCCTCTTCCTCGGCCTCGTCTTGAGCGGTCTGGCCGGCATCATCAACCAGGTCGTCTGGCAGCGGGCGGTCAAGCTGTTCCTGGGCGGCTCCGAGACGCTCAGCGCGATGGTGGTGGTCATCGTCTTCCTCGGCGGCCTGGGCCTCGGGGCGGCGGCGGCGGGCCGGCGGGTGGGCGCGCTCCACAACCCGCTGCGCGGCCTCGGCCTCATCGAGCTTGGCCTCGCCGGCGTTAACCTCGTCGTGACGCTGATCCTCAGCCTCGACCTGTCGGCGAGCGTCACCGCGGCCCAGGGCCTGGCCAGCGCCGCCGGCCTGCCGATGCGGGCGGTCTACGCCCTGGCGACCGCCGCGCTGCTGCTGCCGCCGACGCTGATGATGGGGGCCACCGTGCCGCTGGCCGGGGCCGCCTGCCAGCGCCAGCTCGGCGCCAAGGGCGACGCGCTGATCCCGGTGCTGCTGTTCGTGAACACCGTGGGGGCCGCCCTCGGCGCCTGGTCGGCCAGCGCGCTGCTGCTGCCCTGGTGGGGCCAGCGGGCGGCGCTCGCCGTCGCGATCGGCTGCAACGGCCTCGCCGGGCTGCTCTGCCTGCTGGTCAGCCGCGGCCGGGCGGCCCCTCCGGCGGCGTCCCCGGCGGCCACCGCGCTCCGCCGGCCGGGCATCGGCCTCGAAGAGGGCCTGGGCTTTGCGCTCGGGGCCCTGTCCCTCTCCTACGAGATGCTGCTCATCCGGGCCTTGACGCTCAGCTTTGAGCCGCTGCCCGAGACCTTCGCCGCCACCTTGTCGGGCTTCTTGGTCGCCTGGTCGCTGGGCGTGGCGCTGGCGGGGGTGGTGCGCGCGCCGGTGGCCGCGGCGGCGGGGCTGACCGGGGTGCTGCTCGCGGCGATGCCGGCGGTGCACACCGCGATCCGCGACAGCGGGGCGTGGTCGCTCTGGACCGCGGCGGCGGCGCTGTCGGT
>JBJONS010000524.1:0-4311 GCA_046051725.1 Pseudomonadota bacterium
CCGGCGATGGCGTCCACAACGTCAAGGAGCACCGGTCGATCCCCTGTTCGGCCGCCGGGCGCCGCCGGGGTGGCGCCGGGCCCGCTGGGGCTGGACGGCAGGCGCAGGGCCGCGCGGGGGCTGAGCAGCAGGCCCACCACCGTCAGCGCGAAGGCAATGATCGGCAGGCGGAGGGCGGCCGGCCGGGGCGGGCGCGCCGCCAGCGCGGCCTGCGCCTGCTCGACCGCGAGCGCGATCAAGTCGGGCGCGCCCACACCGGCGCCGGCGCTGAGGCAGAGGGCCGCGGACGCCAGCCCGTGCTGCGGGGCCTGCGCCCCGGCCCCATCCCAGGCCGCGGCGAGGGCCGCGGGGTCGATGGGTCGGCCCCGCCACCCGGCCCGGGCGGCGCGCCCGGCGAGCAGGATCGCGACCACGCAGGCGGCGGCCGCGGCCGCGGCCCAGGCGCCGCCCTCTGGCGCGCGCCCGAGGTGCAGGGCGACCAGCGCCGCTGCGCACAGCGCGACGAGGCCAGCCATGGCCAGCTCAAGCGC
Organism: Pseudomonadota bacterium; assembly: GCA_046051725.1. GTDB lineage: Bacteria > Myxococcota_A > UBA796 > UBA796 > UBA2385 > JAEUKK01. The sequence goes on from JBJONS010000524.1 coordinate 531, forward strand.
GCGGAGACGCCGCTCTGCGCTTGCCCACACCGCGAGCAAGGCCGCGGGGGCGGTCGCCGACGCGAGGCGGTGGTCCGACACCGACGCCCCAGCGCCCGTCGTGGCCGACGGGCTGGGCGCAGCGTCTGGGGATGTGTTCAGGTGTGAGCTCAGGCTGCCGCCATTGTAGGCGCCCGGTCGGTTGGCGCCCCGCGGTTAACGTGGTCCCGACCCGCACGCATGTTCACCCACGAGGGGCGAGAGATTTTTCTCGGGATAGCACGCGGGCGCGCCCAGGAGCTCCGATGCCCGCCTTCCCCCAGACCCGCCTCCGCCGCAACCGCCAGACGCCGTGGTCTCGCCGCTTGGTGCGCGAGAGCGCCGTCAGTGTCGATGATCTCATCTGGCCCATCTTCGTCGTCGAGGGCCGCGGCGTCGAACAGCCGGTGCCCTCGATGCCCGGCGTCTGCCGCCTCAGCGTCGATGTGGCGGTCGAGCGGGTGCAAGAGGCGGCTTCGTTGGGGATCCCCGCAGTCGCGGTGTTTCCGGTGCTCGACCCCGCCGAGAAGACCCCGGGCGGCGAGCGCGCATGGGATCCCGACAACCTCGTCTGCCGCGCCGTTCGCGCGCTGCGGGCCGCCGCGCCGGGGGTCGGGCTCATCTGCGACGTGGCGCTCGACCCCTTCACCACGCACGGGCAGGACGGGATCGTGCGCGACGGCGTGATCCTCAACGACGAGACCATCGAGGCCTTGCGCCTGCAAGCGGTCTGTCAGGCCGCCGCGGGCTGCCAGATCGTGGCGCCCAGCGACATGATGGACGGCCGGATCGGCGCGGTCCGGGCGGCCTTGGACGCCGCCAACCTGCATGAGACGCAGATCCTCAGCTACGCCGCGAAGTATGCGAGCGCGTTTTACGGGCCCTTCCGGGACGCCGTCGGCTCGAAGGCCGCGCTCGGCGCCGCCGACAAGCGCACCTACCAGATGGATCCGGGCAACTCTGACGAGGCCCTCCGCGAGGTGCAGCTCGACATCGACGAGGGCGCCGACATGGTGATGGTGAAGCCCGGCATGCCCTACCTCGACATCGTGCGGCGGGTCTCGGGCCTCGGCGTCCCGACCTTCGCGTACCAAGTCTCTGGTGAGTACAGCATGATGCACGCCGCCGCCGCCCAAGGCTGGCTCGACCTCGCCAAGGTCCGCGACGAGTCGCTGATGGCGTTCAAGCGGGCGGGCGCGGCGGCGGTGCTGACCTACTTCGCGGTCGAGCTCGCGCGGGACCTGCGCGCCGGGCGCTTTTCGGCCTGAGCCCCGCGTGGTCGGCCTCCAGGGCGCAGGGGGGCGCGGCTATGGTGGGGCCTCTTCGCACGGAGCCGCCGATGACCTCCTCCCGCACCCCTCGCCGCGCGGAGTGGCTGCTCGCCCCCCTCCTCTGGGCGGGCTGCGGCGTGCCGGGCCTCGCCCAAAAAGGCGCGGACACCAGCATCGACGCGGATGCGGAGGGGCAGCAAGAGGCGCCCGTCGCCATCGACGCGCTCGAGCCGGCCCAGGCGCCGCTGTTGACCGAGACCGAGATCTTGATCCGGGGTCGGGGCTTCGAGGGCGCAGTGCGGGTCTGGCTCGGCAACACCGAGGTCGACGTCGAGCTCATCGGTCCGCGCCAGCTCGTCGTGACCACGCCCGAGGTCCGGGCCGAGGCCGCGGTGGACGTGCGGGTGGTCAGCGATCTCGGCGAGGCGGTGCTCGAGGATGGCCTGCGCTTCACCGACGACCCCATCGCGGATGACGGCGGCGCAGACGGCGCTGATGGGGCCGACGGCGCCGACGGGGGTGGAAATGGCGCGGACGGCGGTGGCGACGCCTCTGGGCTGGTCTCTGGCTACGCTGAGCTGGGGCTCTATGTCGTCGGCTGCCCGAGCTGCCTCGGCTTCGCTGGATCGGTGGTCGGCGAGGCCTACGCGGTGCTGCACGAGCCGACCGCAGGCGCCTGGCTCGACTGGCTGCCGGGGACCGGCCGCTGCGTGAACGACCCGCGGCGGGGCACCCTCAGCTCGACCGGCCGGGATGAGGGCGCCAGCGTCTACCTGCAGGGGGGCGCGGGCGGGATCGCGCTGAACCGCGTGCGGGACGGGGCCCTCACCTACTACTCGGCCAGCGGGCTCGGCACCGCCGACATGCCCTACAACACGAGCTTCGACCTCACCGCGCCGAGCGCCTCGACCCCCTATACGGTGACGGGGGCCGTCCGCACGGTGCGCGACGCCTTTGACGCCTTTGAGCCCATCGAGCTGCTGAGCGACGGCGCCTATGCCTTCGCCGAGCTGTCGGCCGGCTACGCGCTCTTTCAATGGGCGCCGACCGGGGTCAGCGACGCGATGATGATCAACATCCAGGTCTACGACGGCACGACCGGGGCCTACAAGGGAGAGATCCTCTGCGCGGCGTCCGACAGCGGCAGCTTCGTGGTGCCGTCCAGCGCCTTCTCTGACTACACCGCCTATGATCTCGCAGCGGTCTGGATCTATCGCTGGTCGATGACCGAGTCGATCCACCCGCTTGATGGCAGCACGCTGCAGGGCGGGAACGCCGTCGGCCTCATCGGCACCGCGACCCTGGTGCCCTGAGCCGGCTGCGCTGATCGGCCCCGGTCAAGGGAGGCACGGCTGCCCGCACGGGGACCTGGGGGTGGGTCCAGTGCAGGGCCAGCGCGACCCTCAGGGGGAGGTCTGCCCGGCCCCCGAGGCGCGGGTCGGCGCGCAGCTCTGCGTCGGGGATGGCGCGCAGCGCGCTCACCTCGTCGGAGGGCTGCAGGCAGAAGCCGGGCACGCGGCCGATCTCGGCGCGCAGCACCAGCTCGGGTTTGCCGCCGCGGCGCCACTCGCGGACGAGGCCGAGGGGCCTGAGGCTGCGCAGGCTGTGGCTGAGGAGGGCTGCCTCTTCGGCGAGCTCGCGGGCGCCGGCCCGGAGCCCGACCTCCAGCCCGACGCGCTGTGGGCCGCGGTCGAGCACCGGATCCACCGCCCCGCTGGCCGTCGCGGTCCAGCCGCCGCCGCGCCAGCGCAGGGCCCGGGCCCGCCGGGCCACGAGCACGCGCCCGTCGGGATCGACGGCCAGCACGATGACCCCGAGGTCGTCGATCCGGCCCGGCCCGCCCAGCGGGGGGAGTCGGCCGGCCCGCGGGCCGGGGCTGCGGCGGCGGGCGTGGGTGGCGCGCAGCCAACCCGACGGCGCCCAATCCAACACAGCCGCCCCGCCCGGGGTGGAGGGCGGGCGCAGGCCCCGCACCGCGAGCACCGGCCCGTCCCACTCCCCGACCGCGCTGGCCGGCGGAGGCGCCGCCCACGCTGCGGGCGCGGGAAGCTCCCGCACCTGCAGGGTGCAGAGCTGTTCGGGGCCCAAGACCACGCTCACGGGGAGCGCGTCGCCGGTCGGGCAGCGCAGCGGCTCCTCCGCCCACAGCACCGTGGCGCGCGCCGGGCTCCACCCGCGCTCGCTCCAGAGCCGCCTGCGCTCCTCCTCCCCCGTCGCCATCCGCCTCGCCCCCCGCGCAAGGCCGGGATAATCCGCCGGTTCCCTGCTCGCACCGGAGCCCGTGATGTCCGTCCTCTCCCTGGTCGCACCCCTTTGGCTCGCCGTCCCGGGGCTCGCCGCCGCGCCCGCCCGCGCCGCCGGCCCCGCGGTGGATTTTGCGGCCTGCACCGCCCCGGCGCTGAGCTTGCCCGCCGACATCGAGCAGGCCAAGAAGGCCATCATCACGGTGATCACGCCTGATGGCAACGGCACCGGCTTCATCGTCCAGCCCG
>JBJONS010000525.1:0-7472 GCA_046051725.1 Pseudomonadota bacterium
CCGACCGCCGCTGCGCGGCGCGCTCCGGGCCTGGCTGGCGCGCGGCCTCAGCCCTGCGCCGCCATGAAAATGGCGCGCGCGGCGTCGACCTCGGCGGCCTCGACCGCGCCGTCTTCGCAGGCGCCCTTGATCGCGCCGATCACCGCGCTGCCCTGCACCGCGCCGAGCTTGCCGCCGCTGAGCGCGCCCTCGACCTCTTTGAGCAGGGCGATGATCTTCTCGCGGGGGGCGCCCGGCGCCGCCTTGGTGCAGAAGCCGCGGGCCTCTTTGGCCGCCCGCTCGGCCTCTTGGCGCGCGCCGGCGTCAAAAGCCTGCTGGATGCCGCTGCAGGCGAGCAGGGGCAGGCCCAGCGCCAGGGCGAGGGCCAGGCGCAGCGGCCGGCGAAGGGGGACAGCAGCAGCAGAAGGATCGAGGGACATGCGTGCTCCGAGGCCGGTAGGGAGCCGAAGACTACCACAGCGCGCCCGACCGCCGGGGCCGCCGGGCCAGCGAGGCCTCCGCCTGGGCTGAGAACAACGCCGTAGCGGCTCACTTGGCCCTCTTGCTCCTCGTTTGCCCGAGGCCCGGCCGCGCCTTAGCAGCGGCGACCCCTGGAGCCGACCGTGCCTGCAGCCCTCGCCCTGCTTTTGACCTTCGGCCTCAGCGCCGGTGCCCACGCCAATACCTACCTGCCCGCCCCGCCGGGGGGCGCGCCCAGCGCCGACTTCCCGCCGCTGACGGTCGCGCTCTTCCTCGCGGCCTTCGTGTTCTCGCTGAGCATGGACATGCTCCAGCACCGCGAGCACAAAGAGGTCACGGTGCGCAACGCCGCCGGCTGGTCGGTCTTCTGGATCGCCCTGTCGATGGGCTTCGCCGGCTGGCTCAAGTGGTACCACGCCGAAGACCACCCCGAGTGGTTCAGCCTCTTCTTGACCGGCTACGTGCTCGAGAAGACCCTCAGCATCGACAACCTGATGGTGTTCATCGCCATCTTCCGCTACTTCAACATCAAGAGCGGCCTGCAGCACCGCATCCTGCACTGGGGCATCCTCGGCGCCATCGGCTTCCGCGCGATCTTCGTCGGCGTCGGCTCGACCCTGCTGGCGGTGGCCGGCCCCTGGGCCGAGATCTTGTTCGGCCTCTTCGTCATCTGGGCGGGCGTCCAGATGCTCCGCGCCGGCGGCCACGAAGACGAAGAGCCCAGCTACAGCAAGATGCCCCTGGTGGCCTTCTTCCAGCGGTTCATGCCGGTCTGGCCCCACCTCGTCGGCGCGAAGTTCTTCATCGGCCGGGCCGAGGCCGAAGAGAGCGCCCGCCAGAACCCCGGCCAAGAGGTCGCCGCCGGCGTACAGCGCTGGATGACCCCCGCCTTTGTCGCCCTGCTCGTCATTGAGGGCAGCGACGTCATGTTCTCGGTCGACAGCGTGCCGGCGGTCATCGCGGTCAGCAAAGACCCGCTCATCGTCTACACCTCGATGATCTTCGCCGTGCTCGGCCTGCGGGCGCTGTACTTCATCGTCGAGGCGCTGACCCACTACCTGTCGCAGCTCGAGAAGGCCGTCATCGCGGTCCTCTTCTTCATCGGCGGCAAGATGCTGCTGGCCGCCGCCGAGCACCTGCTGCACTTCAAGACCCCCTGGTGGGGCGAGCTGGGCGCGAGCACCCAAGCCAACGTCAGCCTCGTCATCGTGCTCTCGGTGCTGGCCATCGGCGTCATCGCCTCGCTGGTCGCCCCGAAGAAGGACGAAGACGACGACAAGGCCGCGCCCAGCGCCTGAGCCGCGCGCGCCGCCGCCCGCCCCGCGCTCCGGCGGCGGCGGGCGCCGGTGGGCCTCTCCCGTGGGATAGAGGGCCGTCGCGGCTGGCGTTTGGCCCGCGCCGCACCCCCTCGTCGGCGCGGCCCCCGCGCCCCTCGGAGCACCCATGTTTGGAAAAATCGCCTCGGACGCCCTCGGGCTGAGCGACATCGGCGCGGTCATCGGCCCGGCCGACTACAACAAGGTCGAGGCCGACGACTACATCCTGCATGAAGATGGCGAGAAGATCTTCTTCCTCATCAAGAGCAAGAGCGACGAGTACTGCTTCACCAACCTCGCGCTGCTGCACCTCGACGGGGCCTCGGCCGCCAGCAAGAAGCGCATGCTGCGCCGCTTCGCCTGGGCCACCCACCCGGTCAGCCAGGTGATGCTCGAGACCGCCGGCAACATCGACATGGACGTCGAGATCAAGTTCCGGATGGGCGAGCACAACTACAGCATCGACATCCACAAGAAGCACCTGACCGAGGTCAAAGACCTCTACAAGGCGCTCTACGCGATCGCCGAGACCACGCGCCTCAACAAGATCTGGCTGCAGCACGCCCACAGCAGCCTCAACGTCGCCTCGGCCACGCTGGGCCGCGCGCCGGCGGGCGCGGGCAACATCGTCGAGAGCTTCCGCGAGCTCAACCTCGCCGCCTTCGAGTGGCTGACCGGCGCCGAGGACCGCTACACCGTGCGTGACTTCTCGTCGGTCTTCGAGCGCTACATCCACAACTGAGCGCCGCGCCCGGCGGCGGCCTCCGCACCAGCAGGGCGCCAGGGTGTAGGCTCGCCCTCGCGCCCGGCCCCCCTCCACCGGGCGGGCGCTGAGGTGTGGACATGCCGCCCCGCCGCCCCTCGGGCCTGCTCATCCCCTTCCTCTCGGCCCGCGGGGGCGAGGGCGCCACCGGCCTGCTGGCCAGCGTCGCCCTGTTGCTCGCCCGCGCGGGCCGCCGGGTGCTCTGCGTCGACCTGCGGGCCAGCGGCGGCGGCGCGCTCTCCCGCCGCTTGGCCCCGCTGCAGCCCCTCGCCGAGGGCGCCCCCGGCCTCGATCTGCGCCCCGGCGCCGCCCGCGCCGGTCGCCGCGCGGTGCCCCTGCCGGCGGCGAGCGCGGGCGTGCTGCACCTGCTCGGGCCCGCGGCCGGCGCCCCGGCGCCCACGGCCGAGGCCCTCGCCGCGGCGGTCGCGGTCTCTGCTCCGGCCCTGCTCGCCGAGTATGACGTCATCCTCGTCGATCTGGGGGCTGAGGCCGCCGGGCCCGCCGTGGCCGCCGCCGCCGACCGGGTGGTGCTGTGCCTGCGCCCGGGTCCCCTGGCGCTCGAGTCCGCCGTCGCCCTGCGCGCGGCCCTCGGCGAAGGCGGCCCGCCGATCCTGCCGGTGGTCGGCCCCCTGCCCGCAGGCCCCGCCGCCCTGCGCGCCGAGTGGGAGGCCCGCCTCGCGGCCCACCTGGGCCCCCTGCTGCGGTGGGCAGGCCCCGAAGCGGCCCCTGGCGCGCTGCTCTCGGCCATCGCCCAGCCCCACTGGCCGGCGCTCGCCTGGGGAGAGGGCCTGCCCCTGGCCCACGGCGCCGTCGACGCGCCGGGCAGCCCGGCCGCGGCCGCCGCCGCCCTGGCCGCGCTGCTGGCCGCCGGCCCCGGCATCGCCGGCGCCCTGCTCGCCGATCCGCGCGCCGCGGTGGCCTCGGCCCTGGGCGCGGTCGAGCCCCACGTCGAAGACATCGCCTACGACGTCTACCTCAGCGCGCCAGAGGGGGCGGGCCTCGCCGCCCTGCGCCGCCGGCTGGGGGCCACGCTCGGGGCCTCGGGCCTCGTGGTCGGCAGCGCCGAGCAGCACCCCTCCGCGCCCCGCGGCGCAGCGGGGCTGGCCGAGCTGCGCGGGCGCACGCGGGCCTTCGTCGTGCTGATCAGCGCCCAGGACGGCGGCCCGCCCCCCGAAGAGCTGTTCGCGCTGCTGCGGGTGGCCGAAGAGCGCGGCGCGCCGCTGGTGCCGGTCTTCGTCGGAGCAGGCGCCTTCGCGCGGGCGCCGGGGCCGCTGCGCGGGCTGCATGGGTTCTTTTTGGAGGATGGTTTTGAGGACTTGGAGCCTCTTGCGCAGTATTTGCTTCGCAATTTGCGTGCGCGGGCCTGAGTTTCGGTTCGATTGGCTCGGCTGACGCGGTTCGCCTGAAGGCTGGCCTTGCTTCGTTCGGCGCCGCCGACGAGGGTGGGCCGACGTTGGCCGATGGGCTTGGTCGCGCGGGCCGGCTTGCTCGTCGTCGTGGATGCCGGGGGCGGGCCCCGCCCCCGGGCCCCCGGGCCAAGGGGCCTGCGCGGCCCCTTGGATCCCCCGCCAAGGGGGGCCCGCGCGCTGGCTTCGCGCGGCGCACGGTGGCGCCGCGCGCCAGCGCGCGATGGCCCCCCTTTGGAAACCCCCCGTTTCGGCGCGTGTTCGGGCTGGGTTGGGCGATGAGGGGGTCGCCGCGAAGGCCTGGGCTGCTGCGGGTGGGGTGAGGCTGCGGGTGGGGTGAGGCTGCGGGCTCGGGGCTCGGGCGAGTCAGCGCCGGGCCAGCATGGCGTCTGCCCGGATCAGCGTCGGGGCGGGTCAGCTCGGCGTCCGCCCGTGTGGGCGTCTGCCCGGATCAGCGTCGGGGCGGGTCAGGTGGTGGGCTGTTGTGCCGGGGCCGGGGCGAGCGGCGCGAGGGCGCGGCCCGCGACCACCGCCACCGGCACGGCGACGGCGAGCGCGAGGCCCGCGGCGACGCCGGGGTTGGTGACCAGCCCGCTCAAGATCAGGCCGAAGTGCACGGCCAGCGCGGTGATCGCCGCGGCCACGCCGCCGGCGCCCCGCAGCCGCTGCTCGAGGAAGAGGCCGGCGACCAGCGGGCCGGTCGAGGCGGCGACCAGGCCGTAGACGCCCTGCTGGCCGAGCAGCAGCACCACAGAGGGCGGCTTGAACGAGATGGCGATGGTGACCACCGCCAGCACGCCGAGCACGAGGCGGTTGAGGCGCACCGAGCCCCGGCCGGGCAGCAGGTCGTTGGCCACCGAGGCCGAGATGGCGACCAGCAGGCCGTCCATGGTGCTCATCGCCGCGGCGAGGATGGCCACCGCCACGAGGCTCGACGCCCAGGGCCAGGGGAAGGCTTGGTTCAGGTAGCGCGCCATCACCTGGTCTTGGGGGATGCCGGCGGGCAGGTCGAGCCGGGCGTAGGCGCCGGCGAAGAGCACGAGGCAGAACACCGTGAACGACAGCATCGCGATGGCGATGGTCTGCCAGAGGGTGCGCCGGTCTTTGACGTAGAGCGCCTTGGTCAGCAGGTGGGGCTGGGTGGTGAGGGCCACGCCCATGACGAAGGGCACCACCCAGACCTCGCCGATGGTGCCGAACAGCGGCGAGCCGGGGGCGACCATGCCCGTGGTGGCCAGATCGGCGAGCAGGGCCCCGCTGGTCCAGTGCTCGAGGCCCGAGCCGAAGATGGCCAGCGCCATCACGAGCATGATGACGCCCTGGGCGGTGTTCGTGAACGCGTGGGCCCAGGCGCCGCCAAAGCCGGTGTAGGCGAAGACGAAGGCCACGATGCCGATGACCGAGGCCTCGTAGCTGATGCCCAGGGTCTCGCGCATGACGTAGCCGCAGCCGACCGTGATCAGCACGAGGTAGGCGACGTTGAGCACATTCAGGCCCGAGAACAGTCGGCGGAGCTCGAGGCTCTCGTAGCGGGCGCCCAGCCAGTGGGGGATGGTCAGGGCCTTGTAACGGGCGCCGATGACCTGAAACTGGGGGGAGAAGACCACCAAGCCCAGCGTCAGGCCGGCGATGAGCGGCAGGCTGAAGCCGATGAGCGCCGCGAGGCCCTCTTTGTAGACAAAGCCCGGGAAGATCACAAAGGTGGCGCTCGACGCCAAGCAGGCCCCCAGCGTCAATCCGGCCACCCAGGGGTTCATGTCGCCGCTGCCGATGGCGAAGCCCTCGCTGGTGTCGGTCTTCTTGCCGCCCATGTAGGCGAGCACGCTGGTGATGATGAGGTAGACGGCGAAGACGCCCCAGGCGAAGGGGCGCTCGGCGATGAGGGGCAGCAGCTGCATGAGGGACCTCGGCTTCTCCCCGTGCGTATCCATCATGCCGCATCGCAGCAAGCCCTTTCGCGCCATTCTCGCCGTTCCGTGCCGCATTGCAGCATAGCCAAGTTCGGCCCCTCCGCGGCGGGCTGTGTTAGGCCCCCTGCCCGCAGCTTGCTGCTGCGGCACCTCTCGCCCGGCCCCGCCGCCGGAGGGCCCCATGCACACACCCGCCGACGGCAGCGCCCCGCCCCGCACGGTCGATCAGCGCAAGGCCCGCCTGCGCGACGCGAACCTGCGGGCCACGGGCCCCCGGCTCGCCGTCCTGCGGGTGGTTGAGGCCTGCCTGCGCCCGCTCACCCACGCCGAGGTCATGGCCGCCCTCGACGAGGGCGGCGCCTGGGACCGCGCGACGATCTACCGCAACCTCAACGACATGACCGAGGCTGGCCTGCTGCGGCGCTTTGACCTCGGCGACCACGTCTGGCGGTTCGAGCTGGCCGAGGCGGCGCCCGCCGACGAGCACCACGCCGATGGCGTGCACCCGCACTTCGTCTGCACGAGCTGCGGCGACGTGCAGTGCCTCGACGAGGTCGTGGTGCACGTGCAGGCCGAGGGGCGGGTGCCCCGCTCGGTCGCGTCGGCGGCGGTGGCCATCCAGCTCAGCGGCCGCTGCGACACCTGCGGCTGAGCCCCCGCGTCGCCCGCCGCCCTGCAGGAGTGCGCCCGTGCCCGTGTTCATGCTCGATGAGCGCCACGTCTTCCCGCGCCCCGGTCTCGCGAACTCGGACGGTCTGCTTGCGGTGGGCGGCGATCTGGCGCCCGAGCGGGTCCTGCTCGCCTACCAGCAGGGCATCTTCCCCTGGTACAGCGACGAGCAGCCGATCCTCTGGTTCTCGCCCGACCCGCGCTTCGTCCTGCACACGCCGGCCCTCAAGATCCAGCGCAGCCTCAAGAAGCGCGTGCGCCGCGGCGACTACGAGATCCGCCTCGACACGGCCTTCGCCGAGGTCATCGACCACTGCCGCGACCAGCAGCGGCCCGGGCAGCGCGGCACCTGGATCACCCAAGAGCTGCGCGACAGCTTCATCGAGCTGCACCGCCGCGGCCACGCCCACTCGGTCGAGGCCTGGCAAGACGGCGCGCTCGTCGGCGGCCTCTACGGCGTCGCCATCGGCGGCTTCTTCTCGGGCGAGAGCATGTTCGCGCTGCAGCCCGACGCCAGCAAGGCGGCCTTCGTCTGGCTGACCCGCCAGCTCGAGGCCTGGGGCTTCCCGCTCATCGATTGTCAGGTCTACACCGAGCACCTCGACCGCTTCGGCGCCGTCGAGATCCCGCGCCGGGCGTACCTGCCCGCGCTGCGCGAAGCCCTGCGCCTGCCCCACCGCCCAGGCCCCTGGACCTTCGACGAGGGCTTCCGCCCGGCCCTGCCCGGCGACACCGACGCCCCCTGACCTGACGCTCCCTGGGTCCACCGCGCCGCCACCCAAGCCCAGCCCCGGCCAAGCCCAGCCCCGGCGCCAAGCCCAGGCGCAACCCCAACCCCGACCCCACCCCCAAGCCCGGCCCTCTCGCGGCGCCCCCCTTCATCGCCCACCCCGGCCCCAAAACGCGCCGCTTCGGGGGGTTTCCAAAGGGGGGCCGTTGCGCGCCGCTG
>JBJONS010000526.1:0-3096 GCA_046051725.1 Pseudomonadota bacterium
GACCGATCCGGAGTGGCGGGTGCTGGCCGAGATCCGATCAGCCAGCCCCGCGCGGGCGGGTCTGCGACCGTAGCACCGTTGACGCCGCAAGGGAAGGTGCTCGATCGGACCTGAGGGCCTGCTCCGGGGGCCGCCGGGGGGGCCGGACCGCTGCCGCGGGCCCCGATCTCGGCGTATAGTCGGGCGCTCCGCTGACCCCGAGGTTGTCCATGCTCCGCCGCGCCCCCCTCGCCCTGGCCTTGCTGGCCTGCGCCTGCAACTCCGACCTCAGCGTCGTCGAGAAGGCGGTCTGCGACGGCGCCCAGCAGACGGCCGAGGGGCGGGTCGACGCTCCCTTCGATCTCGACGGCGACGGCTTTTTCGACGCCAACAACCTCGACTGCCAGGCGTCCTACGCCGCGGCCCGCCTCGACTGTGACGATCAGGACCCCGCGGTGCACCCCGGCGCCGACGAGGTGGGCTGCAACGGCCTCGATGATGACTGCGATCCGGCGACCATCGACGACGAAGATCGCGACGAGGACGGCGCGCCGAGCTGCGAGGACTGCGATGACCTCGACGCGGCGATCTTCCCGGGCGGCGACGAGATCTGCGGCGATGGCGTCGACAACGACTGCGACGCCGAGACCGCCGACGGCGAGGATCTCGACGACGACGGCGTGCTGTCGTGTGACGACTGCAACGACCTCGACAGCTCGACCCGGCCGGGGGTCACCGAGGTCTGCGACGACGGCAAAGACAACAACTGCGACGGCTTCATCGACGAAGGGTGCGACATCGACCGCAGCGGCATCTACGCGATCAGCGGCGTGACGGCCTACTCCTGCGCCTTTGGCTACGTGAACGTCAACCCGCGCACGCTGGCGCTCACCGACGCCTACCCGACCCTGACGGTGTCCTCGGGCAGCGCCCAGCCCGGCACGATGACCGGGGCCTACTCCTCGACCACCAACTTCGAGGTGGTCAACAACATCCCCGGCACCTGCACCGAAGAGTACCGGCTCATCGCCGCCTTCGACACCGACGACAGCTTCGTCGGCACGCTCACCGCGACGTTCACCGGCGGGGCCTTCTGCTACGACTGCACCAACCAGAGCTGGGCGGTCACTGGGGTCAAGTGAGGGTGCGCCGCGCTGGGAATGACGTGCGGCGCGCTGTGCTGCGCCCGGTGGCCTTGCTGTGCGCGGGGCTCGTCGCCGCCGCGCCGCTGGCCCTCGAACCGGCGGGCGAGGCGGCCGCCGCGCCAGCCGCGCCGGCTTTTGAGACCGCGGCCGAGGGCGAGCGCTGGGCCCGCTTCTCGGCCCAGGCGGCCGCGCGCACGGCGGGCTGGGCCGACGCCGGTGAGCGCCAGCTCGGCAATTTCATCGAGCGGCGGTGGTGCCGCCCCCCGATCAGCCCGGCCGACTGCCGATCAGGCAGCTTCTCCGGCGCGCCGCGCCACGATCACGCGGTGCTGCGCCTCTCCACCCTCTCGACCCAGCCGGGCGGCCCGCGTTTTGGCCTCAGCTACCAGGTCCTCGACCTGCCGGCCGAGGGCCTCGGCCTCTCGCTGAGCCTCGTGTCTGGCGGCCGCAGCGTCATCGGCGACCAGCTCCAGCTCCAGGTCCTGCGCGCGCCGCTCACGCCCGGCGCCCCGCCCCTGCTCACGCTCGGCGACGCGCTGCGCTGGCCGATCGCCGAGGGCGCGGTCGAGGTGCCCCTGCCGGGCGCCCCCGATCCGCTCGGCGCCGCGCGCCTGCTGCGGTCGAGCCCCGACGCGCTGCGGCGGGCCGGCGAGGCGCAGCTGCTCGGCCTGGTCGAGGCGGTCGACCGCGCGCTGGCCGGCGGTCAGCTCCGCCGCTGCGTGCCCGGGCCCTACCTGGGCGACGGCGCGCCGCCGGAGTGCCAGCCCACGCCGCTCACCCCCGACGAGCAGGCCGCCGAGCGGGCCCGGGTCCGCGCCGTGGTGGACGCCCAGCGCGCCTTTTTGGCCGCCGAGGCCCCGGCGGTGCACGCGCTGCTGACCGCCTACCTGCCGGGCTGAGGCGCGCCGCCTGCGGGCTGTGTCCAGGCCTGAGCACGCAACCTGCGGGCGGGCGGGTCGCGGCCGCCCTGGCCCTGATGGACCGCAGGCCGCGGCACCTCCGCCGGATCGGGGCGCGGCGCCCGGCCGGGCCGCGCGCTACCCTCGCCGGGCCGCCTGGGCGCGGCTGGAGGCGCGAGATGCACAGCACGATGGTTGAGAATACCCTTCTGGATGGCGTTGTGGTGCGGCGGTCGGCCCGCTGGCGCTGGGCGGCCCTCGCGCTCGGGCTGGTGGCCTGCGGCGGCAAAGAGGGCCGGGTCGAAGAGGTCCTCGCGCTCGAGGGCGACGCGACCAACGGGGCCGAGGTCTACGCGGTCAACTGCGCGGGCTGCCACGGGGCCGACGGCGGGGGCGGCAGCGGCCCGAACATCCAGGGCGAAGACAGCGAGGAAGAGGTGGCCAGCGTGATCCTTGAGGGTGAAGACTCGATGCCCTCGTTTGACGGTGACCTGACCGATCAAGAGATCGCCGACGTCGTCGCCTTTGTGACCACAGAGCTCTGAGCCGGTCGGGCGCCTGCGGCCCCCCGCTGGGCGTCGCCGGGGCCCCGGGCGGCGCTCCGCCGGGGGCGGGATCGCCGCCCGCCCGGCTTGGTCGGCTGCGCCGACCGCGGCTGCGCCGCGCCTGCGGTCGGCCGGGCGTTTTCGGCTGCGCCGATCGCTGCTGCGCTGATCGTGGCTGCGCTCATCGCTGCTGTTTTGGTCGCTGCTGCTGCGCTGATCGCGGCTGCTCCGATGCTGTTGGGGGCGGGCCTTTTTGCTCCGCTGATGGTTGTTTTCGCCGTTTGGGTCGGTTTGCTCCGATGATGCTGGGGGCGGGCCTTTTTGCTCCGCTGATGGTGTTTTCGCCGTTTGGGTCGGGTTGCTCCGATGATGCTGGGGGCGGGCCCCGCCCCCAGGCCCCCGGGGCAAGGGGCCTGCGCGGCCCCTTGCATCCCGCGCCAAGGCTCATCATTGATCACATCTCCGGAACATCCTCCTGGAGCATGTTGTAGACAAGTACCATCTGCTGCAGGTCTGAAAATCCACGAC
>JBJONS010000527.1:0-4322 GCA_046051725.1 Pseudomonadota bacterium
GCCCTGGTGGGCGCCCGTCCAGAGATGCTCAATCGTAGACCATCCAAAGATAGCCTGGGAACAGCCATGTCAGCCCTTCACGCAGGCGGTCGCGCCAGCAGATCCAGTTGTGGCCGTCGGGCGCCTCGGTGTAGCGCACGTCGAGGTTGGCCCCGCGCAGCAGGGGCTGCAGGCTGCGGTTGTAGTAGATGAGCGACTCAAACTGCCCGCAGCTCATGTAGATGCGCACGTCGCGACCGCCGAGCTTGCCGGGCTTTTGGCGCAGCTCGTTGACGAAGGCGACCACCGGATCCCAGAGCGGGCCGCGGTCGTGGCGGCCCACGTCGGTGAACGCGAAGCTGCCCGACTGCAGCATGAGGCGGCCAAAGACGCCCGGACGGCTCCAGGCGGTCCACAGGCTGGCCACGCCGCCGAAGCTCGCGCCCATGATGCCGCGGTTCTGGGGGCCGGGCAGCACCTTGTACCGGGCCTCGACCGCCGGCAGCAGCTCGTCGACGATCCAGGCCGGGTGCTTGGGGTTCGCGCCGAACTCTTCGTTGCGGTTGCCGCCGTCGACCATCGCGACGATGAGCGGGATGACCTCGTGCCGGCCGATGAGGTTGTCGAGGACGGCCTTGAGCGCGGTGTAGCGGAGGTAGTCGCTGCCGTCGTGCACGATCAGCAGCGGGTAGGCCTTGTTCGGCCGGTGCTCGCTCGGCAGGTAGACCGTGACGGTGCGCCGGTCGCCGAAGGTGGCGCAGTCGAGCTCGAAGGTCTCGATGCGGCCTTGGCGGCAGCCCTCATCGGGCTCGGTCCACCGGGGGACCACGTAGCCGGGCATCGGGCAGACGCTGTTGCTGCCAAAGGGGTCGTAGGCCTTGAGCGGGTTGTGCGGGTCACGGAACCATCCGCTGCGGTGGCCCCGGGTGACCTTGAACTTGTACTCGACCCGGGCGGCGTGGGGCAGCTCGATGGCCAGCCAGAACGCGTCGGTGCCGGGGATGCGCTCGAAGCTCTGCTGCGACTCGAGGCCGAAGACCCAGTGGACCAGCTGCACCGACTCGGTGTGCTTGCCGTCCCAGAAGAAGAAGGTGGCGGTGTCCCCCTCGAGGATGGGGAAGGTCCGCGTCGACGTGAACTCTTCGAGCCGGGCGCGGGCGCTCGCCGGATCGGCGGCGATGGCGCGGCTGAGGTCGACCACACTCTTCATGGGGGCTGCTCCGTCGGGGCGGCGGGGCCTCGTGCGGGGGGAGGAGGCGCGGGCGCGGACGCCGTCGGGCTTGGGTGCGCGGGTGGCCATCAGGGCGTCACGACGCGCGCCTCGGTCGTCAAGCGGGGGGCTGGCAGGTCCAGCGCCTCGCCCGGCGCCGGGTGGTGCAGGGTGCCGTCGGGCTGCAGCAGGCCCGCGGCGCCCGTCCGGCCTTGGCTGCGCCAGGCGCCGTCGACGAACTCGATCCAGGCGCCGCTCTCGAGGGTGACGCCGCGCTCGGGGCTCAGGCGGTGGGCCAGCCGGGCCATGCGGCGGTGGTCGGTCAGCCGCAGCCGCTGGGCGGCGTGGGGCAGGTAGACCACGCCCGGCGTGATCCGCAGGCCGCTGTCGAGGACCTCGGCCTCTCCGCGGCCGTCGGGCGGGTCGTCGTAGAAGAGCACCACCCGGTCGGCCAGGGTCATCGCGCCGGCGGACCAGGCGCAGATCAGGCCGCCCCGGGCCAAAAATGCGCCCAGCAGCACGTCGAGCCCGAGGAAGTACATGCGGTTGCGCAGCACGCCGACGTGGCCGCCGGCGATGAGCAGGGCGCTGCAGCTCTGGAGCGCGTCCTTGATCCGCCCGTGGCGGTCGCGGGCGGCCGGGTACTCCCACGGCTGGGCGGCGGCGGGCAGCTCGTCGCGGATCTCGTTGACCCGCTGCACGGTGCGCTCGTCGATCGCCCGCACGCTCTGCACGATGAAGTCGAGCTCGGGCTGGAACAGCGCGGCGTCGCGGTCCATCAGGGCCTGGGTGGCGCTGAGCGCGTCGAGCGAGGCGCTGAGCTGGGCCCGGTAGGCGGCCTTGTACTGGCGGATGCGGCGCTGGCGCTCGTTGTATGCAGCGGCCAGCACGGGCTCTTCGGCGTGCACCTCGTCGAACCACTGGTAGATCGGCAGGTGCACCAGCTTGTGGCCGGCCAGATCGCGCCGCAGCGCGTCGAGCTCGTCCTCGTCGTGGCGCCAGCCGCCGGTGATGACGGCGATGGGCCCGGTGACGCCGTGGGCGGCCAGCGCCCGCGGGAGGTCGGGCGTGGGCCGCTGCGGGCCGAGGATGAGCAGGGGACCGGTCATGGGGGGCAACCCGGGAGGAGGCGGCGGAGGCGGGCAGGTCGCGCCCTAATGTGCGGCTCGCGGCCTGTCCGCCGCGGGCTCAGGCGCCCGAGAGCTGGACATCCTCGAAGACCAGCGTCGGGCTGCGGGTGCTGCTCCAGCTGTACGGGTCGTTCCCGACCGCCGACAGGCCGGCGAAGAGCGACAGCAGGTTTCCGGTGACGTTCATCTCGCCGATCGGCGCGCCGAGGTGGCCGTCCTCGATGAGGTGGCCGCGCAGGCCCAGCGAGAAGTCGCCGGTGGTCGGGTCGCTGTTGCCGCCGAGCCAGCTCGTCACCAGCACGGCGCGCTTGGCCTGGCCGACGTGGTGGTCGAGATCGCCGTTGCCCAGCGCGAAGACGCGGTTGCTTGGGCTGCCGGTGGTGGTCTTGAGCCCGGCCTTGCTGCCGTAGTAGGTGTCGACGTAGAGCGCGCGCAGCACGCCACCCTCGATGATCGGCAGGCGGGCGGCGGCCAGGCCCTCGCCGTCGACCCGGCGCGAGGCGAGGCCCCGGGGCACCAGCGGGTCATCGATCAGGGTGAGCTGCGGCGAGAACAGCGGCTGGCCCACCTTCCCCGCGAGGAAGCTCTTGCCCTGCTGCACCGACGCGGCGCTGGCCGGCCGCAGCAGGTGGCCGATGAGGGTGCCGGCCGCCCGCGGGCTGACGATGAGGCGGGTGCGCTGCGAGGGGCCCTTCTTGGCGCCGAGGCGGGCCACGGCCATCTGCAGGGCGCTCTCGGCGAGCAGCTCGGGCGCGGGCAGGGCGCTGAGCTGCCGGCCGCCGCGCCAGTCCCACTCCTCGGGGCGGCTGTCTCCGGCGTCCTTGAGGGTCACCTCGGCGCCCAGCCAGGCGTTGGTCGACCGCTCGGTGACCGCGAGGCCGTCGCTGGTGACCGTGGCCCAGGTGCCGGTGCTCTGGCTCCAGGTCGAGGTGGCGCTGATGGCCTGGGCGTGGCGGCGCAGCACGGCGTCCGATCGGCGCAGCAGGGCCTCGGCGGCGTCCTTGTCGAAGCCGGCCGCCACGGCCTCATCGACCAGATCGAGCGCGGTCGAGGGCACCGCGCCCCGCTCGGCGGCCGAGGGCAGGCGGCGGTGCGGGTCGGGGGCCAGGGCCCGGGTGAGCGCGACCGCGTCGCGCAGGAAGGCCTCGACCGAGGCCGGGCGCAGGTCGGCGGTGCTGTGGCTGCTGTAGCGGCCGTCGACGAACAGCTCGACCGAGAGGCCGCGGCTGCCCGCGTCTTGGAGCTTCTCGATCTCGCCGTCGCGCAGGCGCAGCTCGACGTCGCGGCCGCTGCGGGCCGAGGCGCGGGCGCCGCTGGCCCCGAGGCGCAGGGCGGCGGCCACCGCCTGCTCGGCGCGGGACAGCAGCTCGGCCTCGTCCGAGCCGAGGACCGGAGTGACCAGGGGGGAGGGTGTGCCGACGACGACCTCAGACACTCTCACCTCCCACCGTCAGGCGGTCGACGCGCACGGTCGGCAGGCCCTGGGACACCGGCACCGACTGTCCGTCCTTGCCGCAGGTCCAGCCGCCCGAATCGAGGCGCCCGTCGTTGGCGGCCATGCTCACCCGGCGCAGGGCCTCGGGGCCGTTGCCGATGATGTTGACGTCTTTGATGGGGTAGGCGCGCTTCCCGCCCTCGATCATCCAGCCGTTCTTGATGTAGAAGGTGAAGTCGCCCGCGCCGATCTGGACCTGGCCGTTGGTGAAGGTCTCGGCGATGATCCCGCGCTGCACGCTGGCGATGATCTCGTCGACGCTGTGGGGGCCGTCCTCCATAAAGGTGCAGCGCATGCGGGGCAGGGGCACGTGGCGGAAGCTCTCGCGCCGGCCGTTCCCGGTGGGGGCGACCCCGTAGTGCTTCGCGCTGGTCGCGTCGTGGATGTAGGACACGAGCTTGCCCCGCTCGACGAGCACGGTGCGCTGGCCCTCGTTGCCCTCGTCGTCGACGTTCAGCGCGCCGCGGGCGTGGGGCTCGACCGCGCTGTCGACGATGGTCACCAGCTC
>JBJONS010000528.1:0-11236 GCA_046051725.1 Pseudomonadota bacterium
GCGGAGCGGGCGGCGGGGCGGCGGGCACGGACGGCGGAGCGGAGGACGGCGCGGACGCCGGAGCGGCCGGGGCGGGCTCGGCCGCGCAGGCCAGCGCCAACAGCAGGGTGAGCATGGGGCCTCCGCCGCGGGGCGCGGCGCGGGTGGCTATCCCTGCGGGTCTGCCGGGGCGCGCGCGCCCTCTGCGGTGTGCAGGGCGGCGTCGTCGATGACCTCGCGGATGGCGTTCACGAGGTCCTTGCTGGTGAAGGGCTTGCGCAAGAAGCCGACCAGGCCGGTGCCCACCGCCCGGCTGACCACGTCGGCCTTGCTGTAGCCGCTCATCAGCAGCACCGGCTGACGGGGGCGGAGCTGCCGCAGGGCGACGAAGGCGGCCTCTCCGTCGATGACCGGCATGACCAGATCCAGCAGCACCACGTCAAAGTGGTCCGGCTCCGCATAGAAGCGCTGCAGGGCCTCGGCGCCGTCACAGACCTCCTCGACCTCAAAACCCGCCCGCCGCAGGATGCGCGCGCTGACCCGGCGCACCACCTCTTCATCGTCCGCGAGCAGCACCCGCACCGTGTTCGGCGGCGCGGCGGCCGGCGCGGGCGCGGCCACCGGCAAGCCGATCTGGACGCGGGTGCCCGGGCTGAGCGACCGCACGGCGATCCAGCCGCCATGTCCGCGGACGACCCCGAGCACCGCCGGCAGCCCGAGCCCGTGGCGGCCGGGCTTGGTCGAGAAGAAGGGCTCGAAGATGCGCTCGAGCGCCGCGCCATCGACGCCCGAGCCGTTGTCCTCGACGGTGAGGGTCTGGTAGACGCCCGGGGCCGGGCGGGCCGGCCCGAGCAGGCCCGCGGGCTCGTGCTCTCCGGAGAGGCGCTCGTGGCTGACCCGCACCAGCACCCGGCCGCCCTGGTCGGGAAGGGCCTCCCAGGCGTTGAGGACGAGGTTCAGCGTGAGCTGGCGGAGCTGGGCCGGGTCCCCCTCGACCGGTCCGACCCCGCGGCTCAGCTGCAGCTCGAGCTGGCCCCGGCGCCCGTCCGAGGCCCCGAGCATGCCCCGCAGCTCGTCGATCAGGTCGGCGAGCTGCAGCGGCTGCATGCTGAAGCGGCCCTGCCCAGAGTAGGCGAGCAGCTGGCGGGTCAGCGCGGCGGCGCGGTGGGCCGTGCTGAGCATCAGCTCGAGGGTCTCGCGCACGGGGTGCCCCCGCTCGATCTCGTCGAGCGCGCTGCTCGCCCCGCCGAGGATGCCCACCAGCAGGTTGTTGAACTCGTGCGCCACGCCTCCGGCCATCAGCGCGAGGCTCTCGAGGCGGGTGATCTCAAAGATGCGGGCCCGGTCGCGCTCGGCGGCCGCGCGGGCGGTGTGCTCGGCGGTGACCTCGCGCAGCACGCCGCTGAACCGCAGCGTCTCGGCGTCGCGCGCGCTCGGGGTCACCCGGCCGCGCAGGTGGAAGCGGTGGTACGCGCCCTGCACGTCGCCGAAGTCGAACTCGACGTCGACCTGATCGGTGCTGCGCTGCAGCACGGCCTCGAGGGCCGCGCTGACCCGGGCGGCCTCTTTGGGGTGCAGGTGCTTGAGCCAGCCGGCGATGTCGCGGCGGGTCGCCTCAGGCTCGTGGCTGCCGGTGCGCTGCATCCACTCGGGATCGATGCGCAGGTCGCTGTGCTGGCGCGACAGCTCGCCCTCGACCACGCCGAGCGCGGCGCTCTCGAGCGCGAGGGCGAGCCGGCTGCTCGCGTGCTGCAGCGCCCGCTCCTTCTCGTAGAGCTCGGTGTGGTCGTCGATCGCGAAGACCAGGGACTTCAGCGCGCCGTCGGCGTCGAGCACCGGGGCCCCGTTGACGCTCAGGATCCGCCGCCGGCCGTCGGGCCAGCGGATCGCGTGGCGCACGTCCGAGACGGGGGTGAGGCCGTCGCGGACCCGCACAAAAGGCAGCACGGAGCTGTCGATGGGCCCGCCGTCGGGCGCCTCGAGCCGCCAGGCCGGGTCGTCGTAGAGGCGGCCCTCGATCGCGCCGCGGCTCAGGCCGAGGATCGCCTCTGCCCGCCGGTTCGCGAAGATGATGCGCCCCTGCGGATCGAGCAGGGTGATGCCCGAGAGCACCGTGTCCATCACCAGCGCGTGCAGGGCGTGGTCGGCGCGCAGCGCGGCCTCGGCGCGGACCCGGGCCGAGACCTCGGCGAAGGTGACGACCACCGCGTGCAGGCTGCCGTCGTCGGCCCGCTGGGGCTGGGCGGTGACCAGCAGCCAGCACCAGTCGGCCAATTGCGGTCGAAAGACGCCGATCAGCTTGTCGCGGACCGCCGCCCCGGTCCGCAGGGTGATCGAGGCGGGGTGCTGGTCGGGCGGCAGCGGCGTGCCCGCCTCGTCGACCACCGACCAGCGGGGGTCGGCCGGCGCGGAGCCCACCACCTGGGCGTGGCTCATGCCCAGGACGTCGAGCGCCCGCCGGTTGCAGGCGGAGATCGTGCCGTCGGCGGCGTGCACCACGACGCCGCAGTCGATGAGCTCAATGAAGGGCTTCAGGTCGCTGGGCGGCTGGGGCATCGGCACGCTCACGCGCGGGGGAGGCGGTCGGCGCCGCCGGCGCGCGGGAGGCGAACACCGGGGTGGCCTGTTCGGGCTGTCTCTTACCCCGCTTCGGTCAGGCGCGGCCGCAGGGAGAGCCCCCCCCCTTCAGCGCGTGCGCTGCTCCTTCTGCAGGGTGTCGAGCAAGGGCTTGTAGTAGGCGAGCATCGCCCGGGTCGACAGGGGCTCCCCGGTGGCCTCCTGCAGCACCACCCGCCAGTCCTCGGTGGCCCCCTTCTCCAAGATCCGCTGCAGGTAGGCGCCGACCTCTTTGTTGCCCGAGTAGTCGCAGCTCCGCGGGTCCTGCTTGAGGATCTTCGTCGCGATGTGCTCGTGCAGCTGGTACTTGATGACCGTGGCCAGGGCGTAGTCGTAGTAGCCGGCCGGGTCGTCGATGATGTGGGTCTTGGTGCAGGCGTCGCAGAGCGTCGGATCGGTCCGGCGGTCGGGCGTCGGCGGCGCCATGCCCTGGTGCTGCTCGACGAGCGCCCACCAGCGCTGCTGCCACTGCTCGGGCGGCAGGTCCTTCTCGTAGAGCTCGTACTCGAAGCGGCTCATCACGCCGGCGCTCCACGGCAGGAACACGACGGTGCGGGTCAGCGCCTCCTCGAGCATGATCTGGGTGAGGTTGATCTTGGTGTTCTTGGGCAGGACGCCGATCTTCTTGAGGTAGGGCACCTGGCTGGCGGCCACCGAGATGAGCTCACCCACGCCCTCGTGGAAGGCCCGGTTCGCGCCCTCGCGCAGCACCGGCGGCACCTCGGGGCGGGCGTAGGCGAGGTCGTAGTAGATGTGGCCGAGCTCGTGGTGCGTGGTGAAGAACCAGCCCGCGTCGGCCTGCACGCTCATCAGCGAGCGCACGTCCTGGTGCAGATCGATGTGCCAGGCGCTGGCGTGGCTGTTCTTGTGCCGGTCGACCCCGGCGGGCACCGGGTAGAGATCGGAGAGGGTCCAGAAGCTCTCGGGCAGGGGCTGCATGCCGATGCCGGTGTAGAACTGCTCGCTGGTCCGGACGATCCACTCGGGCGTCCGCTGGGCGAAGTACGGGTCCAGATCGATGCCGGGGACGAGGCCGGTCCACTCCTGACCCCACCGGTTCGGGGCCCAGTGGGCGGGCATCGGGCCGCTGGGCGGGGTCACCCCGTAGCGGGCGGCGAGCTGGTCGCGGCCGTAGGTGCCCAGGGCGTCGTACAGCGGCTTGACGTCGCGGACAATGCCGTCGAGCAGGGTCATCATCTCGTCGGCGCTCATGCCGTAGTCGGCGGTCATCAGGCCGAAGTAGCTGCTGTAGCCGCTGGCCCGGGCGATCTGGTTCCGCAGGCCCCGCAGCTCGACGAGGTGGGGCTTGAGCGGCACCCCGATGCGCTTGCTCGCCTCCCACACCCGCTGGCGCTCGGCCAGATCGGTGACCGTGCTCAGCTTGGCGTCGATGTCGTTGGCGGTCAACGGGGCGGGGCAGGCCTGGCCGGCCGGCACCGCCTCGAGGCAGAACACGAAGCTGTCCTGCACCGCCGCGGCCTGGGCCTCGGCGGCGATGCGGCGGGCGACCACCGGGCGCATCGAGCCCGGCGCGGACGAGGCGTTGGCCTTGATTTTGGTGAGCTGGCGCAGCTGCAGCGGGGTCAGGGCGGCGCGGTCGGCGAGCAGGGCGTCGACCTCGGCGATGATCGCCGGATCGCCCACAAAGGCGGCGTAGGCCTCTTCGGCGGCGACGCGGCGCCCCTCGTTGTCGGGCCGCACGTCGGTGCTGCTCTTCCACGCGTTCTCGGACGCGACCGTGGCGAGGCCCGTGTAGACCGAGTTGTAGACGGCGAGGAAGCGCTCGGCCCGCTCTTGTGCGGCCGGCGCAGCCTCGGCGGGGGCGCTGGCGAGCAGCAGGGGGAGGAGGGCGAGGGCCGCGGCAGGGTTCATCGGGGCTGCTCCAGCAGGAGGGTCGCGCGGCCTAACGCGGCCCCCCGCGGAGCCCCTGCGGCGCGGGGCGCGGGCGCCGGGCGGGCCGCCGCGCGCGGTCACCCGGGCCAAGCCGGCGGGAGATCTGCCCCCCGCCGCTGATCTGCGCGGCGCGGGCCCCGCGCCCGGCGCGTGCTACCCTCGGGGCGGAGGTGCGCGTTGACGGTCCCCCCCACACGAGCCCGGCGCAGCGGCGCGGCGCTCTGGCTCTGCGCGCTGGCCCTGGCCGGGCTGGCCGCGTCCTGTGACGATGAGGCCTTCGATGGGCGCACGACCGAGGTCCCGGTCGACCAAGAAGACGTGCTGCGCATCATTGACACCGAGTGCGTCGCCTGCCACGCCGGGGTGGACGCCGCCGGCGGCCTCGACCTCAGCAGCGACGTCTGCGGGCGCATCTTCGACGGGCTGACCGTGGTCCCGGGCGCGCCCTTCGCGAGCCAGCTCTACCTGCGCCTCGTCTCGCCGAGCGCGCCGATGCCGCCCGACGCCCCGCTGCCGGCCGAGGACATCGCGCTGGTCAAGGCGTGGATCGAGCAGGGCGCGGCCTGTGATCGCGAGCCCTTCGTCGACAGCGGCCCGATCGACGGCCCCGAGCTCTACGCGCGCTCCTGCGCCGGCTGCCACGGCGCCAGCGGCGAGGGCGGCGCGGGGCCGGCCATGGCCACCGTCGCGGCGGGCCTCGACGCGGCCGGGGTGGCCGCGGTGGCCCAGGACGGCAGCGGCACGATGCCCGGCGTGATCGCCGACGAGCAAGAGGCGCTGCTGGTCGGCGCCTACGTCGTCGAGACCTGGGGCGGCGGCTGAGCGCTCAGGGCTCGGCCGCCTGCAAGCGGGCCTCGACCGCCGCGCGGGCCCGGCCGAAGGCCTCGACCAGCGGGCCGCAGAGGCGGGGCAGCTCGGCCGCGGTGCCGCGGCTGGCGGTCTCTTCCATCTGGGCGGCGTGCTGGCCCAGCTCGTCGGCGCCGACGTAGCCCGTGGCCGAGCGCAGGCGGTGGGCCAAGGCCAGCGCGGCCGAGGCGTCACCGGCGTGGGTGGCCGCTTGCAGCTTGTCGACGGTGGTCGTCGCGTCCTCGAGGAAGCTCTCGAGGATGCGCCGCTGGGTCGAGCCGGGCAGCCCCTCGGTGAAGGCGCGCAGCGTCTCGGCCCGCAGCACCGCGGGGCCCCCAGTAGGCTTGGGGCCGATCTCGACGTAACGGCTGAGCACCGCGACGATCTGCTGCGCGTCCACCGGCTTGGACACGTAGTCGTCCATGCCCGCCGCGATGCACTCGGCCCGGGCGCCGGTCATGGCGTTGGCCGTCATCGCGATGATCGGCACATGCCGCCCGGTCTGCTGCTCGATGGCCCGGATCCGGCGGGTGGCGGTGTAGCCATCCATCACCGGCATCATGCAGTCCATCAGGATGAGCGCGTAGTGGCCGTCGGTGAAGGCCCGGACCGCCCGCTCGCCGTCGGGCACCAGATCGAAGGGCACCCCCACGCGCTCAAGCACGCGGCGCACGTAGATCTGGTTGACTGGCGTGTCCTCGGCGACCAGCACCCGCGGCCCCCCGTGGTCGGGGGTGGACCGCGGCGCGCTGGCGGTGGCGGGCAGGGCCGGCGGGAGGGTCGGCGTGGCCGGCTCGCTCTGGTGGGCCGGGGTCGGCACCGGGTGATCGGGCAGCCCTGCCGCGGTCGGGTCGGGTTCAAAGGCCCGGCTGAGCCAGTGGTGGGTGGCCTCGGTCCGGATCGGCTTGGCCAGCGGCGGCAGCAGCCCGAGGGCGGGGTCGATGGACCGGTGGGTGCCCAGGCGCAGCAGCAGGGCCATGCCCCAGCCGGCGGTGCGCGGGTCGGTGCGGAGGATCCGCGCGAGGTCGGCGCCCTTGAGCACCGGCAGGTCGGCCTCGATGAGCACCAGATCGTAGCCGTGGCCCGCGGCGAGGCTGGTGTGGACGGCGCCGAAGGCCTCGAGGCCCGAGCCCACGCTGTCGACCTCGCAGTGGGCCTCGCGCAGCACGGCCGAGAGCACAGCGCGGGACCGCGCGTGGTGATCAATGATCAGGACGCGCTTCCCGCTGTGGTGGTGCGCGGCGGCGGGGGGCGCGCCGACCGCGGGCAGCCGCGCGGTGAACCAGAAGGTGCTGCCGGCGCCCGGCGTGCTCGTCGCGCCGATCTCTCCGTCCATGAGCTCGGCGAGCTGCTTGCTGATCGCCAAGCCGAGCCCGGTGCCGCCGACCCTGCGGGTGGTGGAGGTGTCGGCCTGGGTGAAGGGGTCGAACAGCACCGGGAGGAGGGCCGGGTCGCAGCCCTCCCCGCTGTCGATGACCGCGAAGCGGAGCAGCCCTCCCTCGGTGCCCGTCACCTCGATGGCGACCTCGCCGCGCTCGGTGAACTTCAGGGCGTTCCCGACGAGGTTGATGAGCAGCTGCCGCAGGCGGCCGGCGTCGCCGACCACCGTGCGCGGCAGCTCGGGCGCCAAGGCGCAGGACAGCTCGACGTCCTGGCTGCTCGCCCGCTCGGCGAACATCTCCAGCACCTCATCGCAGAGGGCGCGGAGGTCGAAGGGCCGCAGCTCGAGCTCCAGCCGCCCGGCCTCGATCTTGGAGAAGTCGAGCACGCTGTCGATGAGCGCGAGCAGGTGCCGGCCGCTGCTCTGCACGATGCTCGCGTACTCGGCCTGCTCGGCGTCGAGCTTGGTGTCGAGCAGCAGCCCCGTCATGCCGATGACGGCGTTCATCGGCGTGCGGATCTCGTGGCTCATGTTCGTCAGGAAGGCGCTTTTGAGCCGGCTGTGCTGCTCGGCGGCGGCCCGCCCGCGGCGCAGGGCCTCTTCGGCGGCCTTCTGATCCCGGATGTCGTGGAAGAGCCAGACGAAGTCGCCGCCGGGCAGGGGCGAGACCGCGCTGGAGATGGGCACCAGCAGGCCATCCTGGCAGCGCAGGGACAGGTCAGGGCTGCGCCAACAGACGCCCTCGGCGCACACCCGCTGCAGGCTGTCGGCGATCTCGGCGGCGGCCTCGGCCTGCGGGGCGGGCTCGGCGGCGGGCGCGAGCAGCGCGCGCAGGTTCAGGTCGTCGGGCAGGGGCGCCCCCTCGGGCAGCCCGAGCAGGGCCCGCCCGGCGGGGTTGAGGCTCAACAGGCGCAGGTCGGCGTCGAGGGGGGCGAGCCCGTCGGCCATCACGTCGATGATCGCGGTGAGCTTGTCGCGCTCTTGGCGCAGCGCGCTCTCTTTGCTCTGGCGGAGCTCTTCGTACAGCGCGCGCATCTCGTCGCTGACCTGCTGCAGGCTGCGCTCGAGCAGGTAGCGGTCGCTGTCGTTGTCTTGGTAGCTGCGGTCGATCCGCTCGAGCAGGCTGGTCCAGCCCTCGAGGGCGCTGGGCAGGGCGTCGGCGCGCAGCCCCGCTTTTTTGAGCTGGCGCTCGAGGGTCCGGTGCGCCACCTCAGGCCTCCTCGGTGATGAGGGTGAGGGTCATCGTCTGGTTGTGGAGCTCACAGGCCAGCTGTCCCTTGGGCCCGAGCTCACCATACGAGTAGAAGCCGAGCTGGACGCTGCCGGGCGGCAGCAGCTCGCCAGTGGCCTCGACCTCGTCCTCGATGCGCTCGCCCAGCACCAAGCGGCGACCGACGCAGGACACCGCCAGCGCGACGACCGGGCCCGAGAGCGGCGGCCCCGCGTCGACGCTCTCTTGGGCGGCCGAGGCGGCGCCGTCGACGAGGCGGTCGAGGTTGGCCCGCATGAGCTGGGCCAGGCCGCCCTCGGGGATGTCGCCGGCGAAGGTCATCGACTGGGTCTGCTCGTCGACCCCGAGCACGGTGCGCACCACCCGGCCCCCGTCGGGCAGCCGCACCGCCAGCGGGAAGAGGAGGGCCGAGGCGGGCAGCTCACGCGCCCGGTCCCCGAGGTACTCTTTGTAGAGCTGGAGCGCCGGCCGGCCGTCCAGGCTGTGCAGCACGTTGCCGGTCGCGCCCGAGATGCGCCGCTCGGGCCCAAAGACGTCCCAGCCGCCGCGCACGCCGGTGCGGACCGCCACGCCCTCGCCGTACAGGCCGACCGCGAGCACCCGCCCGGCGGCGGCGCTGGTGCCGTCCCAGGTCCAGGTGTGGCCGAAGCGCGGCCCGTCGGCCGCGAGCCCGCCGGTGACCCGGACCCCGGGGGGCAGGCCCGCGACCAGCGCCCGCACCAGCGGGGTGCCGTTGACGCTCAGCCCGTCGCTGAGCACGAAGACCGCGCGCAGGGGGCCATCTTCGGGCCCGGCGGCGGCGAGCTGGGCGGCGATGGCCGCGCCGGCCTCGGCGGAGTCGGCGGCGGTGGCGCAGGGGGCCGAGGCGGCCCGGACCGTGCCGCGCTCGAGCTCGATGAGCACGGCGGAGACGCTGCGATCGCGGACCTCGGCCCCGCTGATCTCGCCAGCGGTCGAGCAGCCGAGCACCGGCGCCCCGGCGGCCGCGGCGGTGAGGGCGGCCAGGGCCGGGCTCTCGCGCAGCTCGGGCGCGCAGAAGGCCAGGACCACCGCGCGGCGGGGCGCGGTCGGGCTGGGGAGGGGGGCGCTCCACCCGTCCTCGGGGGTGAATCGCAGCGGCGTCGCGCGCATGGGCTCTCCTGGTCGCCGGATCGTAGCGGACGCGGGCCGCCCGGCTGTACCCGGACTGCGGCGATCGGGTGCGGAGAGGCGCTTAGAACCCGACCCGCCGCATGATGAACCGCGGGAGACGCCGGATGACCGCCATCACGAGGCCCCACATGGCGGGGGTGTACAGCACCGGTCGCCCTGCGTCCAGCGCGCGCAGCACGTCCTGGGCGACCCCGTCCGGCTCCCCGGCGAAGGGCGGCGGCTTGAGGCCGGCGGTCATGCCCGTCTTGACGAAGCCGGGCTTGACGGTGAGGGTGATGAGCCCGGCCGCGCGGTATTTGTGATCGAGGCTCTCAAGGTAATGAGAGAGCCCCGCCTTGCTGGCGCCGTAGATCCCGACCGGCTTTCGTCCACGGTCTCCTGCCACGCTCGAGAAGACGCAGAGGCGCCCTCCACCCTGGGCAAGCAGGCGTTTGCGGGCCTCTTCGCAGAAAACGACGGTGTGGGTCAGGTTGACCGTCAGCAGCCGCGCGGCGAGCTCGAGGTCGGCCTCCAGCGCGTCTTGGGTGCCGAAGAGCCCGGCGGTGACCACCACCGCGTCGATCCGGCCGTGCACGGCCCAGGCGGCGTCCAGCGCCGGGCCGAAGCCGGCGGGCGTGGCGAGGTCGCAGGCGATGGCCGGCACCGGCGCGGCCCCGGCGGCGCGGACCCCCAGATCGGCGGCGGAGCGCTGCAGCTCGTCGAGCTCGCGGCCGAGCAGGATGAGCTGGTCGCCCCGGGCGGCGGCGGCGCGGGCGAGGGCCCGCCCCATGCCGCGGGTGGCGCCGAGGATGGCGATGATCATGGTCGGGCTCCCAAGGGCTCAGGCGGAGGAGGGCGGGTCGCCGAAGAGGCGCACCGACTGCGCGCTCCGCAGGCGCAGCGCGGGGTCCCACTTGCGGCGGACGGCGAGGAAGCGGTCGACCCGCGGGTCCATCGCGCGGTAGTCTTCGGCGCGGGTGAACAGGTCTTTGGTGAGGTAGATCCGCCCGCCGGCGCTGATCACGAACTGGTTGAGGCGGTCGACCAGGCGCTGGGTCTGGTCGGTGATCTTGATGTCGAGGGCCACCGAGATCCCGGGCAGGGGGAAGCTGAGCAGGCCCTGACCCTCTTCAGCGCAGTCCTTGATCACGCAGAGGAAGCTCGCGCCCCCCTCGCGCGTGAGCAGCTCGAGGAAGGCCTTGGCCGAGCGGCTGGCGTCGGCCTTGGGCAGCACCACCTGGTACTGGGTGAAGCCGCGCTTGCCGTAGCCCTTGTTCCAGTCGAGGATCGCGTCGAGCGGGTAAAAGAAGACCTCGGGGTGGACGATGCCCTGGGCCTGGCGGCGCCAGTGCTTCCAGTAGTAGGCGAAGTTGAACAGGCGCACGCTGAGCGGAGAGAGCGCGAGGTCGGGCAGCTCGACCGGCAGCCGCAGCCGGGGCAGCTGGCGCGGGAAGCGGGCGGGCGCCTCGCCCGGGGTGGCCCAGCGCCCGGCCATCAGGTGGCCGCGGCCCATGCTCGCCCCGCGCGAGATGCAGTCGATCCAGCCCATGCTCATCGGCCAATCGTGCCCGACCTCTTCGAGCCGGCGCAGGAAGGTGTCGATGTCGGGGACCCGCTCGCTGTACTGGGTGATCCAGGGCGAGGGGACGCGCTTGAGCGTGAACTCGACCTCGAGGATGTGCCCGGTGAGGCCCATGCCGCCGATGGTCGCCCAGAACAGCTCGGGCTCGGTCTGGGGGCCGCAGTCGATGATCCGCCCGTCGGCCACCATCAGCCGCAGGGCTGTGACGTGGCGACCGAAGGTGCCGTCGCTGTGGTGGTTCTTGCCGTGCACGTCGCTGGCGACCATGCCGCCGAGCGTGACGAAGCTGGTGCCCGGGGTCACCGGGGCGAACCAGCCCCGGGGCAAGAACACCCGGTACAGCTCGCGCATCGTGAAGCCGGCCTCGGCGCGGACCCGGCCAGTGGTCTCATCGAAGGCGAGCAGGCGGTCGGCCAGCACGGTGTTCAGCGCGAGGTCCGCGGCCGAGGCGGGCAGGCTGCTGTCGCCGTAGCTGCGCCCGAGCCCGCGGCTGAGCGCGGCGAGGGGGGCGACCGCGGCGAGCTCTTCGGCGAGGCGCTCGCGGCCGGGGCGGCCGACGCGGCCCCAGCCGGCGAGG
>JBJONS010000529.1:0-8084 GCA_046051725.1 Pseudomonadota bacterium
GTCGGCACGCCCACCCCGCGCCTCATCTCGGGGCACCTGCCCAATGGCCGCCCCGATGACCAGCCGCACCTCGCGGTGCTGCCCCTGGCTTTTGTGGGCCACCCCCACGCCGACGGGCTGATCAAGGGCCTCGCCCTCGTGCCCCCGCGCGGCTGCCCGGACGAGGCCCTCGACGGCCTGCTCGACGCCCTCGCCGGGTGGGAGGACGAGGCGGCCGCGCAGGGCGGATCGGGCGGCCTGCCGGTGCACATGGGCCAGGCGGGCGTGCTCTCGCTGCGCAGGGTCGACGCCGACGAGGCGCCGTGGACGCTGCGCCCCTCGACCTGGTGCGCGCCGTCCACGCTCTGGGTGAGCGTGACGCCGGTCGCCCTGGACCGCAACCCCGGCAACCTCGACGCCGACCGCGCCGCCCTGCGCCGCGCCCACGCCTCTGGCGACGCGGCCGAGGCCGAAGCCGGCGTCGCGCGGGCCGCCCGGGCCCGCGAGGCCGCCGCCGGCCAGATCTGCGCCATGCTCGAACGCCAAGGGCTCCCGGCGCCGGTGTCTGTCGAGCTGGACTGGCAGCCGCCGATCAGCGGCAGCGCGCCGGTGGGGCGCTTCCCGCCCTTCCCGCCCGAGCCGGCCGACAACCACCACCGCAAGGTCAAGGTGCACGTGCGCCTGCGCTTCGCCGCGCCGGTCGGCGGCCCGCTGCTGCTGGGCGCTGGCCGGTACCGCGGCCTCGGGCTGCTGCGCCCCATTGTCGACGAGGAGGCCCGCCGATGAGCGCCCCAGACGACGCGCGCGGCCCGCGCGCGACCGACTTTTCCGCCTTCTTCACCGCGCTGTGGGGCCACGCCCCCTGGCCCTGGCAGGACCGCCTCGCCCAGCAGGTCATCGCCGAGGGCCGCTGGCCGACCCTGCTCGACCTGCCCACCGGCGCGGGCAAGACCGCGGCGATCGACGTCGCGCTGTTCGCGCTCGCCGTCGACCCGGCGCGCCACGCCCGCCGGATCGTGCTGGTGGTCGACCGCCGCACCCTGGTCAGCCAAGCCGCCGCGCGCATGCGCACGATCAGCGCGGCGCTCGAGGCGCCCACCGACCCCGTGCTGGTCGCGGTGGCGCACGCCCTGCGGGCGCTGGGCGGCCCGGCCGCGGCCGACGGGCCGGTGGTCGAGTGCGCCCAGCTCCGCGGCGGCGCCCCGCTCGAGGCCGACTGGGCCCGCAGCCCGGCCACGCCGGCCCTCATCGCCTCGACCGTCGATCAGGTCGGCAGCCGCCTGCTGTTCTCGGGCTACGGGCTCAGCGACAGCATGGCGGCGCTGCACGCCGGGCTGCTGGGGCACGACTGCTTGTACCTGCTCGACGAGGTGCACCTCGCCGGGCCCTTTGCCCGCACCCTGGCCGACGTCGACCGCCTGCGGGCGGCCGAGGCCCTGCCGCCCCGCCCGTGGTCGTTCTGCGCCCTGAGCGCGACCCCCGGCGAGGGCACGTCGGGGCGGCCGTTTCAGCTGGACGCGGCGGACGAGGCCCACCCGCTGCTCGCGCGGCGCCTGTCGGCCCGCAAGCAGCTGCGGCTGCACGAGGCGCCGCCCACGACCGCGCCCGGCGCCAAGGGCGACGAGGCGTGGGTCAAGCACCTCTGCGCCCGGGCCCGCGCGCTCGCGGTCGACGGCAGGGTGGTCGGGCTGATCGTCAACCGGGTCGACACGGCCCACGCCTGCGCCGCGACCTTGGCGGCGGGGGCCAACCCGCCCGCGCTGCTCTTGGTGACCGGCCGCATGCGCCCCCTCGACCGCGAAGAGGTCGACGCGCGGCTCATGGCCCGGGCCGGCGGCGAGCGCAGGCCCGCCGCGGCCGACGCCCAGGCCACCGTGCTCGTCGCGACGCAGTGCGTCGAGGCGGGCGTTGACCTCGACCTCGACGCGCTGGTCACCGAGTGCCCCAGCCTCGACGCGCTGCAGCAGCGGGCCGGGCGGCTCAACCGCCGCGGCCTGCTCGACGCCGCGCCGCTCGAGGTCTGGCTGCGCCCCGGCTACGACAAGCCCGACCCTATCTACGGCGGGGCGATCGCCGAGACCGCGGCGCTGCTGCGGGCCCTGGGCGAGCAGATCGAGGGCGGCGAGGTGCTGCTCGACCTCGACCCGCGGGCCATCGGCCGCCTGCTGTTGCAGCGCGCCGCGACCGGCGCGCCCGCGCTGCCGCTGGGGCCCAGCCTCGCGCCCCGCCCCGCCTCGCCCCGCCTGCTGCCCGCCCACGTCGACGCGCTCTGCCAGACGGGCCCGCGCCCGGCCGCCGCGCCGACCCCTGCCCACTTCTTGCACGGCTTCGAGGCCGGGCCGCCCGAGGTGAGCCTGTGCTGGCGGGCCGAGCTCGACGGCATCGCCCTCGACGCCGCCCACGCCAGCCCCGCGCTGCTCGACGCGCTGGGCGCCGCGCTCGGCGCCCTGCCCCCGAGCGCAGGCGAGCTGCTGCGGGTGCCCCTGCACACCGCCCGCGCCTTCTTTCGCGGCGGCGCCGCGCCCCTGCCCCAGGGGGCCGACCTGCTCAGCGCCCCCCCCGACGACGACGACGACAAGGCGGCCAAGGCCGCGCCCACGGCGCCCCGCGCCGCCCTGCGCTGGCGCGGCCCCGACACCCAGGTCGAGCTGGTGGTCGGGGCCGACAAGGACGCGCTGCGACCGGGCGACCTGCTGGTGCTGCCCACCACCGCTGGCGGCCTCACCCTCGGCTGCTTTGACGGCGCGGGCGCCGATCCGGTGCCGGACCGCGCCGAAGACGCGTGGCTGGCCAGCCAAGGCCAGCGCCGCGCGCGGCTGCTCCCCGCGCTGCTCGCGGGGCGCGGCCTGCCGCCCTGCCCGATCACCAGCGCCGAGGGCGACGACGAGGCGCTGAGCCCGCGGGAGCGGGTGGCCGCCTGGATCGATGGCCTCGACGAGGGCGCCCGCGGCGCGCTCGGGCCGCTGCTGGCCCGGGGTCGGGCCTTGGTCGTGCCCGCCGGGGCCTCGGGTGCAGACCCCTATGTGGTGCTGATCGGCCCCAACGGCGCCGCCACCACCGAGGCCGAGGCGGGCAGCTTTGGCCTGCCCACGGCGCGCCCCGCTGCGCTGCGGGCGCACCTCGACGGCGTGGGGGCGCGGGCCGAGGCCTTCGCCGCGGCCTTGGGGCTGCCCGACGACCTCGTGCGGCTGCTCGCCGAGGCGGGCCGGGCCCACGACCTCGGCAAGGTCGACCCGCGCTTCCAGCTGATGCTGTTCGGCGGCGACAAGGTCGCGATGCGCCGGGCCGCCCGTGGCGCCTCAGACGGCTGGGCGGGGCTGCTCGCCAAGTCGGGCCACCGCAGCGCCGCCGAGCGCCAGCGCGCGGCCCGCGCCGCCGCGGCGCCCGCCGGCCTGCGCCACGAGCTGCAGAGCGTGCGCTTGCTCGAGCAGCGCATGCCTGAGGTCACCGACCCCGAGCTGCTGCTGCACCTCGTCGCCAGCCACCACGGCCACTGCCGGCCCCTCGCCCCGGTCTGCCTCGACCCGGGCGTGCCCCTGCGCCTGCCCGCCACGGCGAGCGCGCCGCCGGTCGAGGCCCGCAGCGGCCCCGAGGGCGCCGTCGACGACGCCCACCCGCAGCGGTTCTGGTCGACCCTGCGCCGCTATGGCCCGTGGGGCCAAGCCTGGCTCGAGGCCATCTTGCGGCTCGCCGACCACCGCCAGTCTGAGCACGAGGCCCGCACGGCCAAGGAGCGCGCATGAGCAGCGGCCCCCAGCTCTCTCTTTTCGGTGGCCCGCCGCCGGCGCAGCCCGCCCCGACGGCGCCCGCGGCGCCTGCCCCGCCACCACCAGCACCCGCGGTGGCCGCGCCCCCGCCGGTGGCCCCGCCCTCGACGGTCGCCCCGCCGACGGTGATCGCCACTCCACTGGTCGGCACGGCGCCGGCGCCGCTCGCCACGCTGCCCCTGCCCGGGCTCGACGGCACCAACCCGCTCGGGTTCTTGGCGGCGCTGGGCGTGCTGCGCCTCGTGGACGCCGCCGCCCCAGGCGCGGTCCGCCTCGGCTGGGCAGCGCCCGCTTGGCACGCCGAGCTCGTCGGCCCCGCCGACCTCTGCGGCGAGGTCGACGCGCTCATCACCCACCTGGTCTCTCAGCTCACCGTCCTGCGGGGCGCGGCGCCGCTCGACCTGCGGTGGTGGCAGGCCGGCAAGGCCGAGAAGGCTGACGAGTCCGACGAGCCAGAGGGCGAGGTCGGCGGCGACGATGGCGCGGGGGGCGCCCCCGATGGCTTCAAGCCACAGCAGACCCTGCGCATGCCGCCCGCGCTCTTCGCCGCGGCCGCCGGCGGGCTCATGGACGGCGGCGACCGCCTCGCGCTTGACCTGCTCTGCGGCCGCGGGAGCGAGGGCGGCTTGCAGACGGCTGAGGGTGGCGCCTGGTGGTGGCCGCGGGGCGGCCTCGTGGACGACAAGGCGCGGCTCTCGGGCGCGCCGCTGCAGTTCACCACCGGACAGCAGCAGTTCTTGCGCTTCGCCGACCAGCTGATCGCCGGCGTCGGCGCGGCGGACCTGCGCGAGGCGCTCGCCGGCCCTTGGGCGCGGGGCTCGACGACCGACGCCGCGCGGCGGAAGCAGCCCCTGCCCACCTGGGGCTGGGACCCGGTCGACAACCGCGAGCACGCGCTGCGGGGCTGGAACCCCACCAACAAGGCCAAGAGCCCGAAGATCGGCGTGCCGGGCGCCGATCTGCTCGCGCTCTGGGCGCTGAGCCTGCTGCCGATCTTCGCCGACCCGCGCGGCGAGGGCCAGAGCCCGGTGGTGCGCTACCGCAAGAACGACGGCCGCATGTGCTGGGGCCTCTGGCGGCGCCCGCTGGGCGTCGACGCCGTGCGCAGCGCGCTTCAGGTGCAGGGGCTCTGGGAGCTCGGCGGCGAGGAGGCCGCCGCCCGCGGCTTCGGCCTGCGCCTGCTCTGCAAGATCGGCGAGGTCGGCCAGGGCGGCCAGCGCGTGATGGGCCCGCCGCAGCGGCGCTGAGGACCGGTGGGCAGACCCGGCGAGAGGGACGAAGAGCGGACCATTCTCACACAAGGAGAGGAGCGCCGATGCCGACCCCGACCCTGGACCCGCGCCCCGACGGGGCGCCGCTGCTCCCGCCGCACCCCGACGCCCCGCACAGCGTGCCGCCGCCGGGGCCCCGGCCGGCGGAGCCCGCGCCGACGCAGGGCGCCGACGGCGGCTTGGAGCTCGTGCCCGCCGGCATGATCGGCGAGCTGGCCTACTGCCCGCGCCTGTTCACGATGCAGTGGCTGCACGACGAATTTGCCGACAACCACCACACCGTCGAGGGCCGGATGGTGCACAAGCGGGTCGACAAGCCGGGGCGCGCCGGGCTGTCGGCACCTCCGCCCGCCCACGACCCCGAGCTCGACGAGGACGAGGACGCCGCCGCCCGGGCCGAGGCCGAGGCGGCCCGCCCCAAGCCGGTGCG
This sequence comes from Pseudomonadota bacterium, assembly GCA_046051725.1. Lineage (GTDB taxonomy): Bacteria > Myxococcota_A > UBA796 > UBA796 > UBA2385 > JAEUKK01. Next base: position 5,448 of record JBJONS010000529.1, read on the forward strand.
CAGCGTCAAGCTCAGCGACGCCGCCCTGGGCCTGATCGCGGTCTGCGACGTGGTCGAAGAGCGCTGGGACGGCGGCGTGGTGCCCATCGACGACAAGAAGGGCAAGGCGCCCGACCCAACCTACGTGCCCGAGGGCGCCTATGAGCCCGAGCGCGTGCAGGTGGCGCGCCGCTGCCCCCGCCGCTGGTCGACTCGCCCAAGTGCCGGGGCTGCTCGCTGGTCGGCATCTGCCTGCCCGACGAGGTCAACCTGCTGCTCGGCCGCTCGACCGCCGAGGTGCGGCCGCTGGTGCCGGCCCGCGACGACGGGGTGGCCGTGCACGTCGTCATCGTCGGCGGCTCGATCGGCAAGTCGCATGAAGAGCTGGTCTTCAAAGACCGCGGCAAAGAGCTGGCCCGGCACCGGGTGCGCGACGCCAGCGCGGTCACCGTCTGGGGCAACGTGAGCGTCAGCTCGGCGGCCCTGGCCTTGCTGGCCGAGCACGAGGTGCCGCTGAGCCTGCACTCGCTCGGCGGCTGGTACCAGGGCAGCTTCGTCGGCCCGAGCGCGGTCGGCGCCCTGCTGCGCATCGCCCAGCACGAGGTGCGCCAAGATCCGGCGCGGCGGCTGGCGATCGCCGCGGCCTGGGTGCGGGCCAAGATCCGCAACCAGCGGGTGCTGCTGCGCCGCACCGCCGCAGACGCCGCGCCATCGGCCGCCCTGCGCGAGATGAAGGCACTGGCCGAGGGCGCGCTCACCGCGCCCGACCTCGGGTCGCTGCTCGGGGTCGAGGGCGCGGCGGCCCGCGCCTACTTCGGGGCCTTCACCACCATGCTCAAGGGCCCGCTCGGCGGGCGCTTTGAGCTCGAGGGCCGCAACCGGCGCCCACCCAAAGACCCGGTCAACTGCCTGCTCAGCTTCGCCTATGCCTGCCTCGCCCGCGAGTGCGACCAGGCCCTGCGCCGGGTCGGCTTCGACGTGGGCGCGGGCTTTCTGCACGAGCCGCGCCACGGCCGCCCGGCCCTAGCCCTCGACTTGATGGAGGCCTTCCGGCCGGTCATCGGCGACAGCGTGGTCATCGGCGCGCTGAACCGCGGCATCCTCGCGCCCGAGCACTTCCTCATCCACCCCACCGGCGTGGCGATGACCGACGCTGGCCGCCGGGCCTTCTTGCAGGCCTGGGAGCTGCGCCTCGACGAGCTCGCCACCCACCCGACGCTGGGCACCCGCTGCTCGATGCGCCGCATGATCGAGCTGGACGCCCGCCTGCTCGCCCGCCACCTGCAGGGCGAGCTGCCGACCCTGCCCGTCTACCAGATCCGCTGAGCGGCCCCGCGCCGCGCCGATGGAGGCCCCATGGCCCGCCCGCCACAGGTCTACCTCGTCAGCTACGACGTGCGCTGGCCCGATCCCGCCGATGAGCGCGCCGGCCAGCGCCGCCTCGGCAAGGTCTACCGCCTGCTGCGCGGCTTTGGCGACCCGATCCAGCAGTCGGTCTTCCGCTGCACGCTGAGCGACCTGCAGCGCGCCCACCTCGAAGAGCGCCTCGACCTCATCATCCACAAGCAGCTCGACCAGGTGCTCTTCGTGCACCTCGGCGCGGCCGGCGCGCGCACCAGCTGGCGCACCCACACCTTGGGCGTGCCCCTGCTCGACCCCGCGCGCAGCTGCCGGATCATCGGCTGAGCCCGGTGCGCGCCGCGTCGCTTAGGCTGCTGCTGCGGGCGGGGGAGGTCCCCCGCAACGCCCCCCTGCGGGGCGCCCCCGCCGAGGCGGCCCCCCACCGCCGCGCTCTTTGGCAGTGAGCCGCCCCGCTGTGCGAGCGGGGCGGCGATGAGAAAAGCACCGGCCTCGCTCGCGGTGCGCTGCTGCACGCTGCTCTGGGCGGCGGTTGCGCGGCGGGAGCGGGCCGGGGTAGACGCGAGAGTGAGCGCGGTTCGTCCCCGCTCGCGATGGTCCTTGAAGATGACGTGTTGAAGGCCGCTCCGAGCGAGCGCTGCACATCCCGGCGAACGAAGCCGGGCCCCATTGAAGCAGCTCGCCGTTGCTCTCACACCCCGCGCGGAAGACCAGGCACATCCCGGCGAACGAAGCCGGGCCCCATTGAAGCCAGGCCTTGCCCGCGCGGTAGGCGAGCCCGACCGCAGGCACATCCCGGCGAACGAAGCCGGGCCCCATTGAAGCGTCAGCGCGCGCTTCTCCTCGCGACGAGAGAGCTCAGGCACATCCCGGCGAACGAAGCCGGGCCCCATTGAAGCAGGGTTCTGCGGCAGACATCGTGAACCGTGCGATGCTGAGCACATCCCGGCGAACGAAGCCGGGCCCCATTGAAGCTGCGCGATCTAAGGCCCGAGGTAGCGGGCGCCCATCAGGCACATCCCGGCGAACGAAGCCGGGCCCCATTGAAGCAACGCCATCGCCCGCAGGACATCGGGGCTCTCCTCGCACATCCCGGCGAACGAAGCCGGGCCCCATTGAAGCGGGGCACATCCGGGGCGGGTTTCTGCGCGGCACTGGGCACATCCCGGCGAACGAAGCCGGGCCCCATTGAAGCGGCGACCAGGGGAAGCCGTCGGTGAGGGCTGGGTCCGCACATCCCGGCGAACGAAGCCGGGCCCCATGGAAGCAACGTAACGACGCTGTCCGCGCCGATCTCGG
>JBJONS010000530.1:0-8092 GCA_046051725.1 Pseudomonadota bacterium
CCACCGGGCCGTCGACGCGCGGGGCGGCGGTCGACGCGCCGGCGACGAGCACCACGCCGTCCTCGCCGCCGTTGAGGGGCTGCACCAAGAAGGGCTGATCGCCGCCGGCGGCTGCGGTGACCTTCACCGTGCCGGCCTGGCCCTGCAGGGCCTCGAAGATGGCGGTGCGCACCGGGCCGCCCAGCGGCAGGGCCCGCACGCCCTGGCCGAGCAGGCCGCTGGCCTCGACCCCCGAGAGCGCCGCCATGGCGTGGTTCCAGGACACGATCTTGCCCTCACCAGCGAGCGCGAACGCGGGGATGGGCAGGGGATCGAAGTGGCTGGCAGTCATCGGGACCTCGTCATGCAGGGGGCTGGTGCTTCGTGAACTCCGCCCGCTGCTTCGGAGGTGCTGTCCGGGGCCTTGACCCAAATTGGTTCACCTTAGGGCTCGCCCTGATCTGGGCCACCCCTCCTGTCGCGATTTGTCTCGCCCTCGGACGTCGCCGACGGCCGCGCCGGGCGACCGCGGACGCCGCCGCCGGTCCGGGGCGCCGAGGTTGCCGTGCCCGCGGCGCCGGCGGCCCCTCCGCGGACAAGGATGTACGTGTTTCCGCATACACCAGCCCCGCGCCGGGGCCGGCCGGGCCCCCGATCCCTTCCAGAAGGGCTGGGCATGACGGCGGCGGGCGCCCCCGCGCCCGAGGGGGGACCGTGGGCCACACCGGCAGCAGCCTGAGCCGCGCGACGCGCGCCGCCCAGCTCCAGCGCCGCCAAGACCTGCTCGCCGCGCTGCGCGCCGAGCCCAGCGCCCTCGACGCGCACGACACCGTGGTGCTCGTCGATCTCGACGCCGTGGAAGCGCGGACCCAAGAGCTCTGGCGCTGCTTCCCCTACAGCACGCTGCACGCGCTCCGCCGCGGCGCCTGCCCGGTGCCCGGCCTGCTCAGCGCGCTCGAGGCGGGCCGCTTCGGGCAGCGGGTCGACGATCCCGCCGAGCTCGCGGCCGCCTTGGCCCAGCTCCCCCCAGACCGGATCGTCGGCGCCGGCGCCGGCCGCGCCGAGCCCCAGCTGCGGGCCCTGGTCGAGGCGGGCGCGCACATCAACGTCGACAGCCTCCAAGAGCTGCGCTGGCTCGAGGCGCTGCAGCCGGCCCCCGGCCCGCTGCACTGCCTCACGCTGCACTTCGGCTGGGATCAGCGGCCCGCCCTGCAGCCCCCGCTGCTCGAGGGCGTCGACGCCAGCGCCGATCTCGCGGCGATCCTCTCGACCTTCAAGAAGCGCGGACCGCTGCGGGGGCTCGCGCTGGCCGTGCACCCGGCCTGGGGCGTCGAGGCGCTGTGCGCCGCCGTCTCGGGCATGGTCAGCCTCGCGCTGCAGATCGAGGCCAGCGGCGGGCGGGTCCAGGTCCTCGATCTCGGCGATCTGCTCCCGGTGGCGCTGGCCGAGCCCGAGCCGGCCCCGGTCCAGGCGCTCATCGACCGCCTCGCCGTCGGCTGCCCCGAGCTGATGCTCGGCGTGCTCAAGGGGCGCTGGACCCTGCGGACCGGCGTCGGCGCCGGCGTCTTCGCCCGCGCGACCGCCGTGATCACCCGCGTGGGCAGCACGCGGCGGGTGGGCGCCCGCAGCCGGGCCTGGTGCGGGGCGGCCCTGCCCGAGGACGCCGTCGAGGTGCACGTCCACACCCCAGACGGCCTGCTCAAGCGCGGCGCCCACGCCCACTGGGACCTCATCGGGGCCGCCGGTCCGGGCGCTCCGCTGGCCGAGGGCCGCTACCTGCCGCCGATGGCGCCCGGCGACCTGCTGTGGCTGCAGGGCCTCGCGGTGCCCTGCGCCCAGGGACGCGGCCCGGTCTTCGGCGTGCGCAGCGCGGACGAGGGGCTCGCGCTCGTGCCGCTGCGACCGGCGCCCTAAGCCCCGCGGGCCCGCCGCCAGGCCTCGGCATGGCCCACCAGCGCGTCGAGCCGGGGCAGCAAGACCGGCAAACACAAGCGCGGAAGCCGGTGGTGGTCGGCGCCGGGCACCTCGACGAACACAGCGTCAGGCGCGGTGATCAGCGCGCGCTGGTCGACCGGGCGCACCAGGGGGTCGCGGTCACCGCGCAGGGCGACGATCGGCAGGCGCAGGCCAGCGATGGCCGCCGCGTAGTCTCGGCCATCGAGGCCATCAAAGGCCCGCCGCCAGACCCAGCCGGTGGTCTGCAGCCAGTAGCCGCGGGCCTCGTCCCGCCAGCGGCCGAGGCGCGAGACCGGCAGGTGGCCGAAGATCCGGCAGAGGGCGGCGCCGAGCAGGTAGAGGCCCAGCCGCTGCAGGCGCAGCAGGCCGCGCTCGTCGCGGGGGCCGATCCCCCAGCGCCCCGAGCCGAGCACCAGGATGGCGTCGTAGACCGGCCCCACGACGGCCTCGGCCACCAGGGCGGCCTGCCCGCCGAGGCTGTGGCCGGCGGCGATCAGCGGGAGGCCGGGGAGCTGCGCCCGCAGGGCCGCGGCGACCGCCGGCAGCTCGTCGCGGGCGAGCCCGTCGAAGGTCCAGTCTCCGGCGGGCGGCAGCGGGCCGCTCTGCCCGTGGCCCCGGCTGTCCACCGCCAGGGCCACGCAGCCCGCGTCGGCCAGGGCCAAGGCCAGGGGCATCATCGGGCCCAGATCGGCCATCATGGCGTGGTGCAGCACAAAGACCGCGCGCGGCTGGCCGGTGGGCAGCAGCAGGCGGCCGCGCAGCCGCCAGGCGCCGACCTGCAGCGCCCAGGGCTCGCCCGCCGACCGGAGCGGCCCGGCCATCAGCCCTGGGCCCACACCGGCGGGCGCTGCTCGATCCGGGCCACCGCGGCCTCGATGAGCTCGCCCGAGCACACGGCCTCGACGCCGGCCTCGGTCTCGTCGTGCAGGGCCTGGGTGGTGGCCTCGGCGTCGCCGTGGCGCAGCAGGCGCAGCAGGCCGCGGGTCGCGGTGGGGCTGCCGAGCAGCACGTCGTCGGCGAGCTGCAGCGCGGCGGCGAGCGCCTCGCCGGTGGGGCAGCGCGCCGACAGCAGCCCGAGGCGGTGGGCCTCGTCGGCGTCGATCGCGCGGCCCGACAGGCCGAGGTAGGCGGCCGGGCCCGGCCCCACCAAGCGCCGCAGCAGGGTGCTCCCGCCCAGATCGGGCACGAGGCCGAGCCGGGTCTCGGGCAGGCTGTAGCGGCTGCCGTCCGCGCCCACCCGCAGGTCGCAGTGCAGGGCCAGCTCGAGGCCCGCGCCGAGGCAGGCGCCCTCGATGGCCGCGATGGTGACCATCGGCAGGGCCCGCAAGGGGGAGAAGCAGCCCTTGAGCTGGCGGACCAGCGCCCGCGCCCGATCGGCGTCCTCGATGGAGGAGACCGCCTCGACCAGCGCCGCGTTGCCCGGCGACAGATCGATGCCGCCGCAGAAGTGGCGCCCGCGGCCAGCCACCACCAGCACCCGCAGATCGAGGAAGCTCAGCTCGAGGACATCCTCGCGCAGGCGCTCAAAGTGCTCTTGGTCCAGCGCGTTGGCCCGCGCCGGGCGGTCGAGCCACAGCAGGCCGACCCCGGCCCGCGGCCGCTCCAGCCGCCCCCCGCAGGCCGCGGCCTGCCCCTGGTCTGCCTCGCCCATCGGCACCTCCGGGCCCGTTGTAGCAAAGCGCCGGGCCAAAAGGGGCCGACCGCTCAGCCGGCGGCGGCCGCCAGCTCGTCGAAGGCGTGCCCGACCACCCGGTCGCGCCCGCCGCGCTTGGCGGCGTAGAGCGCGTTGTCGGCCCGCTGCAGCACGCTGTCCCACTCCAGATCGCCGCCGGGGTGGACCACCGCCGCGCCGACGCTGACCGTGACCGGGTGGCGCTCGCCGGGGCAGACCTCGAAGGGCTGGGCCCGCACCGCGCCGCGCAGGCGCTCGCCCAGCGCGAGCAGCGCCTCCATCGTGGCGCCGCGCACGACCACGAGCAGCTCCTCTCCCCCGTAGCGGAAGGCGAGGTCCTCCTCCCGCACCGTCGCGAGCACGATGCCGGCCACGTTCTGGATGACGAGGTCGCCGGCCGGGTGTCCCCAGGTGTCGTTGACCCGCTTGAAGTGGTCGATGTCGAGCAGCAGCACGCCGTAGCGCTCGCCCCGGCCGGTCGCCTCCCAGTGCAGGGGCGCGAGCACCTCGGCGAGGTGCCGCCGGTTGTAGAGACCGGTGAGGGTGTCGGTGATCGCGGCGAGGCGAAGCTGCTCGTTGAGCTGCTGCAGGGCCGCGTTCTTCTCGTGCAGCTCGGCGGCGGCCCGCAGGCGCTCGGCCTGGCGGGCGGACTCTTGGGCCTGCCGCACGCTCTCTTGGTGCATCCGGGCCCGGACCACCGCCACCGCGGCGAGGGCGGCGAGGCCGCGCATGACCAGGGCGCAGTTCCACAGGTGGCGCTGGCTGGCGGTGCGGCTGTCGACGTAGAGCGCGCCCAGGGCCTCGTCGCGGTGCAGCAGCGGCACGCAGAGCACCGAGCGCAGCTCGAGGCTGACCACGCTCTGCCGCGCGCGCAGATCGGCGCGCTCATCGACGTCGGCGGCGATCACCTCTTTGCGGTCGCGCATGGCCTGGGCGACCACCGAGGTGCTGGGGCCGCCGCTGGCGCCCTCGGTCAGGGCCGAGGCCATCAGCTCGGGCGGCTGGCCGAGCAGCACAAAGGCCCGCTCGCCGCCGACCAGGTCGAGGCCGGCGCGGGCGATCTGGTTGAGGGTGGCGTCCAGCGCGGTGGCCTCGTTGATCGCCACCGCGAGGCTGATCATCTTCTCGAGGCGGGCGTCGCGGTCGGGATCGGACCAGTGCGCGCTGATCCGCGCGTCGAGCGCGTCGGCGCGCAGGGCGAGCTGCACGTCGGACTGCTCGCGGGCGTAGACCCGCACCTTGTCGAGCAGGGCCCGGGCGCGCTGGTGCTCTTGGGCGGCGAGCATGGCCTCGGCCACCCACAGGCGGGCCTGGGCGAGGTCCCCCGCGGCCCCGCTGGCCTGCAGCGGGTCGAGCGCGCGGCGGGCGCAGGCGTCGACCTCGTCGAGGGGGGCCTGGGCCCGGGCCCGGCCGACCGCGCGCAGGGCGGCGGCGAGGGCGGCCTCGACCCCCATGCCCAGCGCGGCGGCCTCGTCCTCGGCCTCGGCGGCCAGGGCGGCGGCGTCGGGCTGCTCGCGCAGGGTGGCGATCTCGGCGCGGCGCAGGCGGGCCTCGGCGGCCATCGCGCGCCCGCCGGCCCGCTCGGCGAGCTGCTGGGCGGCGAGGAAGCGCTCCTCGGCCTCGAGCAGGCGCCCGCGCGACAGGTCCAGCGCGCCGAGGTTGAGCTGGGCGTTGCACTCGAGATCGGCGGCCTCGAGCTCGCGGGCCCCGGTCAGCGCCCGCTCGCCCACGTCGCGGGCCCGCTCCCAGCGGCCGAGCTCGCGGTAGCCCACGCAGAGGTTGCTCTGGACCCGCACCAGCTCGAGGCGGGCGTCGAGCTGCTCAAAGAGGTTGCGGGCCTGCTCCCAGACCAGCACCGCGCCGGCCCGGTCGCCGGACTGGTAGCGCAGCGCGCCGAGGTTGTTCAACAGGCGGGCCCGGTCGACCACAGCGAGCCCGGCGTCGTTCTCGCCTGCGGCCATCATGGCAGCGTCGGCCTCGGCGTAGCGCCCCGCCACCCACAGCAGGCGGCCGCGGCTGCCGTCGAGCAGGGCCCGGGCGGCCCGGCCGCGGCCGAGCTCGGCGGGCAGGGTGCTCAGCAGGTCGAGCGCGCCGGGCAGATCGCCCAGCGCGTGGCGGGCCTGGGCGTGCAGCACGCGGGCCCGCAGCAGCAGGTCGACCTCGTCGGCGCTGGCCGCCGGGCCGAGCGCGGCGGTCGAGCTGGGCGCGGCGAGGGCGTCGGCGCCCGCCGGGTCGTTGCTCTGCAGGCGCACGCCGGCGTCGACCAGGTCGAGGGGGGCCGGGGCCCGCCGGGCGCCGACCCGGGCCCGGGCCCGGGTGATCCAGTCGGCGGCGAGGCGGGTCTGGCCGAGCTGGCGGGTGCAGAGCGAGGCGAGCTCGACCATCGCGTCGAGCGTGGGATCGGGGTCGCCCTCCCGGTCGGGCGGCGGGACCTCGTGCCGCAGCGCCGCCTCCCCAAAGGTCAGCGCGTCCCCCGACCGGCCGGCGGCCACCAGCGCCCGCAGGCGGGCCACGGCGAGCGCGGGGCCCGGGCAGGCGGCCCAGAGCGCGGCGCTGAGCTGCTCGGCGCCGAAGGGGTCGCGGGCGAGGCGGACCAGCACCGCCGCCGCGCCGTCGCGGAGCAGGCGGGCCCGATCGCCGAGGCCGAGGGCCAGCTCGACCGCCCAGTCCAGCGGCGCGGTGGGATCGGCGTCCAGGTGGGTCACCAGCGCGCGGCGCAGCGCGGCGCGCTCGACCGGGGCCACCTCGAGCTGGGCGCCTGCCCCGGGCTCGGCGTGGGCGCGGCCGTCGACGAAGCGCGCGAGGCCCGCAGCCACCAGCGCGTCCACCGCCCGGTCCACCGCCGCCTCGGGCAGGCGGGCCAGCGGCGGGATCGCGGCGACCGGCAGCCCCGCCGGGCACAGGGCCAGCAGGGCGCCGACCTGGCGGGCGCGGGGGTCCAGGGCCACCCGGGCGCGCTGCTGATCGGCCCCGAGGTCGATCTGGGGCACGAGGCCCGGGTCCCACAGCAGCGAGCGGCCGCGGCGGCGCAGGGCCCCGACCTCGACCGCGCCGATGAGGAAGGCCATGGCCGCGCCGGGCATGCCCCGCGAGGCCTCCCAGAGGGCCCGACGGACCGCGGGCTGATCGGCGCCGAGGCCGACCATCCGCTCGGCGAGCTGGCCCAGGCGGTCGCCGTCGAGCGGCGAGAGGCGCAGCTCGGTGCGGAAGCCGGGGGTGGGCCCGTCGGCGGCGGCGAGCACCGGCCCCCGCTGGGCCACGAGGTGCTCGACCACCCGGGTGGACTCGGCGTCCAGCGCCTGCACATCATCGACGAGGACAGCGACCCCTTCGCTCATCAACAGCCGACCGAGGCGCTGGGCGCGGGTCCACGGATCGGGCCCATCGGGCAGGGTCAGGCCGAGCTCGGCGAGCGCCGGCACCACCGCGCCCCAGGGCCCCTCGCCCGGCGCGAGGCGGAGCACCGGCCGGCCCTGGGCCCGCAGCTCGAGGCCCGCGGCGCGCAGGGCGGCCGAGCGCCCGCTGCCCCGGGGTCCGACCAGCAGCAGCGGCCCCCCGCGCTCGACCCAGTGCTCGAGGCCGGCGTCGACCTCGGGGCGGGCGACCCGCACCACCCGGGCCCGGCGGCGCAGCAGGCCCGCGTCGAGGCGCGGCAGCGGCACGCCCTCGTCGGCGAGGCGGTCGGCGGCGCGGTCGGCGGTGGGCCGGCGGGCCGGATCGGGGTCGAGCAGGGCGGCGATCAGCGCGCGCAGGTGCGCCGGCCCGGCGGTGATCGGGGGCAGCTCGAGCTCGCGGCGGGCGGCGGCCTCGGCCACGCCGCGGTCCTCGAAGGGCAGAGCACCGTGCAGCAGGGCGTAGAGCAGCAGGCCGACCGCGTAGACATCGGCGGGGGCCCGGGCCGGCTCGCCCCGCAGGCGCTCGGGCGCGGCCCAGGCCAGGGTGCCGCCCTGGCCGTTGGCGAGCCCGAAGTCGATCAGCGCGATCTCGCTGAGGTCATCGTCGACGAGCACGTTGTCGGGCTTGACGTCGCCGTGGGCGTGCCCGGCCTGGTGCACATAGGCCAGCGCGTCGAGCAGGGCCGCGCCGAGGCGACCGGCGTCGTCGGCCGACCAGCGCGCGCCGAGCTGCAGGGGCGCGCCCGCGACGAGCTCCGACACGACGTAGCCAGGCCGGTGCCCGCCGTGGTCGAGCAGCATCGGCACGCAGGGGTGACAGAGCTGCCCGAGCACCCGGACCTCGTCGCCCGGCGGGCCCGGCAAGAGCTTGAGCGCGCCCACGAGGCCATCGTCGCGCACCGCGCGCCAGGTCTCGCCAAAGGACCCGGCGCCCAAGCGGGCCCGCAGCACCCAGCGGCCGACGCGGACCCCCGGCTCAGCGAGGGCGCCCGGGCCGTCTGCGCCGCGGGCAGGGGGGCGGAGGAGGGGGAGTTCCGCGGAGGCCATCGGGCACCCAGGGGGAGGAGGAGGGGCGGCGCGGCCCGGTGCG
>JBJONS010000531.1:0-8970 GCA_046051725.1 Pseudomonadota bacterium
TCCCAGACCTCGACCGCCATGCCCAGCGCCTTGCACTGGATCTCGCCGCGGCGCACCGGCAGCAGGGGGTTGCCGAGCACGAAGCAGCCGATGATGTCGGTGCCGCCCGAGATGCTGGCGATCTGCACCCCGGCCTTCAGGTCGCGGGCCACCCAGTCAAAACCCTCGGGGCTCAGCGGCGAGCCGGTGCTGGTCACGAGGCGCAGGGCGGCCAGCGGCAGGCTGTCGGCGGGCCGGGCGCCGAGCTTGCGCAGGCTGTCGATGAACTTGGCCGAGGTGCCAAAGAGCGTGCAGCGCTCGGCCTCGGCGAACTGAAAGAGCGCGAGCGGGTCGGGGCTGGTCGGGTTGCCGTCGAAGAGCAGCAGGGTGGCCCCGCTGGCCAGCGCGCTCAGCAGCCAGTTCCACATCATCCAGCCGGCGGTCGTGTAGTAGAAGACCCGGTCGCCGGGCCGCACGTCGCAGTGCAGCTGGTGCTCTTTGGCGTGCTGCAGCAGCGTGCCGCCCGCACCATGCACGATGCACTTGGGCTTGCCCGTCGTGCCCGAGCTGTAGAGCACAAAGAGCGGGTGGTCGAAGGGCAGCAGCAGGGGGGCGAGCGGGGCCGCGGTCGCGCCGGGCGCCTGGGCGAGCAGCGCCTCGGCGTCGATGACCGCGGCGGCGCCGGCGGTCGGGCCCAGGGCGGAGCCGAGCGGGCCCTCGGCGTCGGCGGGGCGCTGGCCGTAGGGCAGCACGAGCAGGGCGCGGAGCGTGGGCAGGCCGGCGGCCACCGCGGCGAGCTTGGGGCGCAGGTCGATGAGCTTGCCCTTGTGCAGGTAGCCCTCGACCGAGAGCAGCACGGTGGGCGTGATCTGGCCGAAGCGCTCGAGCACGCCGTCGGCGCCGAAGTCAGGCGAGGCCGACGAGAAGACCGCGCCGATCGCCGCGGCGGCCAGGGCGCCGATGATGGCCTCGGGCGTGTGGGGCACCAGCGCCGCCACCCGGTCGCCCACGCCGACGCCCTGCTGGCGCAGGGCCCAGGCGCAGCGGCGCACCGCCTCGCGCAGCGCGGCGCGGCTGAGCCGGCGGTGCAGCTGGCCCTCGGCGGTCCAGACCAGGGCCTCGGCCTCGTCGTCGCCGCGCAGGCAGTGGGCGGCGTAGCTGAGCCGGGCCTCGGGGAAGAAGCGCACGCCGGGCAGCCCGCCGGGCTGGTCGTCGGCCGGCGCGAGCACCACGTCGCCCCAGGGCTCGGCCTCAAGGCCGAGCAGGTCCTTGGCGGTGAGCCAGAACTCGTGGGGCCGGTCGATCGAGAACTCATGCAGGTCGTCGTAGTCGTCGATCTCTGCGTCCCAGTCGTCGCGCAGGGCCTCGATCAGCGCGGCCATGCAGCTCTGGGCCGCGGTGGCCGGGTCGGGGCGCCAGAGGATCTGGGGGTCGGCGTCCTCGCCCTCCCCCCAGTCGGGGGCGGCGGGCGGCTGCGGGTCGGTCATGGGGCCTCCTGGGCCGGCGCGGGGCGCCGTGCTCAGTCGGCGTAGCCCTCGCAGCAGCCATAGGGCAGGTCCACCGCGTCGGTCTCGCCGCCCCCGTCGACCCGCACCTGGATCTGCCAGTCGCCCGGCATGTGCAGCTGCAGGTCGGTGGTGCGGAAGGCCACCGCCGCGCCCTCGGCGCCGGTCGGCGTCGTGGTCGGCACGAGGGCGCCGCCGTGCTGGTGCGCGGGCATCCAGAGGTCGACGTAGAGCACCTCGGCCGGGGCGCTGCCGTCGAGGGCCTCGACGGTCCAGTCGAGGGTGAAGGGCGCGTTGAAGGGGATGGGGTCGGGGTCGGCGGCATAGGACACCCGCCAGCGCCCATCGGCCGTCTCGGCCGCGGTCGGGCCGCCCACCGCGTCGTTGACCGCCCCGCCGCTGTCGCTTTTGCCGCCGCAGCCCAGCAGCCCCATCGCAAGGATCGTCACCAGCGCACGCATCCGGCACCTCCAGGGGGGCGCGCTCCGTCCGCCGGCGCCCCCGCCTGGGGTAGCCTCCTCCCCCGCCGATGGCAGCCCGCCGCGCGGCCTCCTCCCCGTCCCCGAGCGCCCCCGCATGCTCGCGCCCACCCCCGACCAGCTCGCCGCGCTCACGCCGGCGGAGCGCCGCTGGTTCCACTTCTCCGACTGGGTGAACCGGCGCCTCAAGGTGCTCTCGGTCCTGTGGATCGCCACGTTCATGCGCTTCTTGCTGTGGTTCTGCGGCGGGCGGCGCTTCCAGGTCCGCGGGGCCGACCACCTCGCCAGCCTGGGCCCCGAGGCCCGGGCCCTGCTCGTCGCCAACCACCGCAGCTTCTTTGACTTCTACGTGGTGGCCTACGCCAACGTCAGCGGCAGCAAGCTCGGCAAGCGCTGCTTCTTCCCGGTGCGGGCCTCGTTCTTCTACGAGAGCGCGCTGGGCGCGGCGGTCAACTGGGGGATGACGGTGATGGCGATGTTCCCGCCGATCCTGCGGCGGCCCGAGGGCCGCGGCTGGAACCGCTACGCCATGCGGCGGGTGCAGGCCGAGCTGCAGGTGCCCGGCACCTGGGTCGGCATCCACCCCGAGGGCACCCGCAACAAGGGCCCCGACCCCTACGCCCTGCTCAAGGCCCACGCCGGGGTGGGCCAGGTGGCCATCGCCGCCCGCGGCGTCCGCATCGTGCCCATCTTCATCGTGGGCATGGGCAACAACATCGTCGCCGAGACCTGGCGCAACTGGGTCGAGCCGCAGCGCTGGCCGATCTACATCTGCTATGGGCCCGACGTGGACCTGAGCGACATCAGCCGCGACGCAGACGACCCGGCGACCTGGCGGGCGGCGAGCGAGCGCTGCATGGCCCGGATCCAAGACTTGGCCGAGGCCCTGCGGGCCGAGCTCTCCGCCAAGGGGCTGCCGCCCCCCCGGGTCGACGGCTGAACAGGGCTTGTGGGGGCCCGGCGCCAGCGCTACGCGGCGGCTCCCCCCGCGCCATAGGGCGCCCCGCCCGCCCCGGTGAGCCATGCACCCACCCGCCCAGCCCCCCGCCGGAGAGGCGCAGCTCCGCGCCGAGACCCGCGTCGCGCCCGACCTTGGCGGCCGCCCGGCCCTGCCCCGCGCCGGCTGGTCCTGGCCGCGCGTCCTCAACTGGCACCTCGCGCGCTTCCTGACCTTCCTGCTCGACCGGCTGATGCTGCGGATGGAGGTGCGCGGCGTTGACAGCGTGCCGCCCGACGGCCCCTTCCTGCTGCTGCCCAACCACACGACCTTTCTCGACCCCTTCGTCGTGACCGCGCCGCTCGGCCGGCCCTGCACCTACATGGCCAGCGTGGCCCTGCTGCGGGTGCCGGTGCTCGGCTGGTGGCTGGCCAAGCTCGGCGCCTTCCCGAAGATCAAGTACGTGAAGGACCGCGACGCGATGGCGACCATGCAGCGCCTCTGGGACGAGGGCAACGTGGTCACCATCTTCCCCGAGGGGCGGCGCTGCTGGGACGGCGAGACCCTGCCGATGCAGCCGGGCATGGGGCGCCTGATCAAGCGGCTGGACGCCAAGGTCGTCTACGCCCGCCTGCACAACGCCTACCTGTTCCAGCCGCGCTGGGCGAAGTACCCGCGCTACGTCCCGCTCGAGATCGACTACGACGGCCCCCACCACTACGGGCCCGAGTGGACCGATGAGGCCCTCGACGCCGAGGTGCAGGGGCGCATCCGGGCCCACCAGCGCCTGCGGCCGGGGATGAAGGTCTTCGGCTGGCGCATGGCCCACGGCCTGCCGGCCCTGCTGTGGAGCTGCCCGGCCTGCCGCGCGCTGGAGGCGCTGGGCGTCGATCCCAAGGATGGGAACCGGGTGCGCTGCAGGTCCTGCGGGGCCGGCTGGCGGGTCGACGCCGAGAGCCTGCTGCACCCCGACGCCGGCGGCCCGGTCGAGTCGGTCGGCGCCCACTACCGGGCGCAGCTGCGGCACTTCGGCGCGCCGCCCACGCCCGACCCGGCGCTGCTGGCCCGCGAGGGGGTGGTGCTGCGCGGCGCGCAGGGCGCGGTCCGGCGGGTGCAGAAGAAGGGCCGGCCGGCGCTGCTCGCCGCGGGTGAGGTGACGCTCACGCCAGAGGCCCTCGAGCTGCGCGGCCCCGACGGCCGGCCGACCTGGGCCCGCCCGCTGACCGCGCTCGAGACCATCAGCATCGAGGTCGGCAACCGGGTGCAGCTGCGGCTGGACGGCGAGCTGCACGAGCTCGACGTCGGCGGCCGCAGCCTCTTGCTGTGGGGGCACTTCCTGCTCGCCTGGAAGCACCCGGGCGAAGAGGTGCTGGTCGGCTGAGGGGAGCGGGCGCCGCGCGCTTAGGGGACGAAGGGCGCGCAGCCGGAGAAGTGGGCCGGGTCGGCCCCGCCGGCCACGCAGGAGCCATCCGCCGCGGTGAGCGACCAGCTCATGTCGTCGGCGGAGCTCGGCCGGAACAGCGTGCTGTCGGCGTCCACCGCGGCGAGGTCCACCCCGGCCTCGAGCGTCAGCCGGCCGTCGGGCCCGAGCGCGCGGCAGAGGGGCGGGCGCTCGACGCCGTCGGCGCCGACGAAGGGCGTGCGGCAGTCCTCGCCGGTCCAGCAGGCGCCGGCGGAGACGCAGGGCCCGCGGGTCTCGGCGAGGCCGACCAGCCCGCCCGGCTGGGCGGGGGTCGACGAGAGCTGCAGCGCCCCGTCGATGAAGCGCAGGCTGAGCGGGGCCGGCCGGACCTCGGCGCCGCCCGCGCCGCCGTCCTCTGGGTCGGGCGGCGCGTCGACCGGCGCGGGGTCGGTGGTCGGGCTCGACTCGACCGAGGAGGGGGGGGCTCCGCTGTCAAAAGTCCCCTTCTCGACCAGGATGCAGCCGGGCAGGGCCCAGAGGAGAGCCGCCCGGCCGGCGGTGGCCGCGCGGGGCAGGGGACGGGGCAGCGTGGGGAAGCGGCGCGCGCGCATGGGCCCTCCAGCCAAGCGGCAGGATAGCCCGACCGCGGCAGGAGGCGGTCATGGCGCACACCCCCGACGCGCAGGGCGGGCCCACGGACCCGACCGCGGGCGCGCCCCTCGACCCGCCCTCGTCGGTCGATCCTCCGCTCGGGCTCAGCCACCGGCTGGCCTGGGTCGCGCTGACCGCGCTCGTGCTGCTGGCGGTGGCGGGCATGGTGCTCGTCTACTGGCCCGGCCTGCAGCTCACCCGCCCCTAGAATCGAGGTGCTCTGATGCACACCCGCACCCTCGGCCGCAGCGGCCTCGCGGTCTCTCCGCTCTGCCTCGGCACGATGACCTTCGGCGAGGCCGACGAGCGCTCGTTCATGCACGGCGTGGGCTGTGATGAGCGCACCAGCCACGCGATCATGAGCCGGGCGCTGGACGCCGGCTGCAATTTCTGGGACACGGCCGACATCTACGGCCAGGATGGCCTCAGCGAGCGCATCGTCGGCAGCTGGTTCGCCGAGACCGGGCGCCGCGACGACGTGGTGCTGGCGACCAAGTTCCGCTTCACCATGCCCTACGGCAAGGGCGCGAGCCGGCGCCACATCCTCCGCGCCTGCGAAGAGAGCCTCAAGCGGCTGCGCACCGACGCCATCGACCTGTACCAGATCCACATGCAGGACCTCGATGTGCCCGAGGAAGAGACGCTCCGCGCGCTCGACGATCTCGTGCACCAGGGCAAGGTCCGCTACATCGGCGCGAGCAACTACGCGGCCTGGCGCCTGATGGACAGCCTCTGGACCAGCGAGACCCACGGGCTGGCCCGCTTCATCGCGCTGCAGATGCAGTACAACCTCGTCGAGCGCAACCTCGAGTGGGAGCTGATCCCCGCCTGCAAGCGCTTTGGGCTCGGCGTCATCCCCTGGTCGCCGCTGGCCGGCGGCTTCCTCAGCGGCAAGTACCGCCGCGACCAGCCGCCCCCCGAGGGCAGCCGCCTCGCCCGCTGGCACAACCACCGCGCCAAGGCCGACACCGAGCGGGGCTGGGCGGTGATCGACGCGCTGGTGCAGGTCGCCGACGAGCTGCACAGCACGCCCGCCCGGGTCGCCCTGGCCTGGCTGCTGCGCAAGGACTGCGTCACCAGCGTCATCTTCGGCGCGCGCACCGTCGCCCAGCTCGAGGACAACCTCGCCGCCGCCGCGCTGCGCCTCGAGGACGACCAGCTGCGCCGGCTCGATGAGGCGAGCGCCCTGCCGCTGATGTACCCCTACGACTTCATCTCGCGGATCCAGGGCCGCTGGTAGGCCCGGGCCCGCCCACGGCGGCCATGCCCGCCGTGATGCGCGGCACGAGGCCCCGGTCGACCGCCTTGGCCGCCACCCGCACCGCGTTGCGGATGGCCCGGGCGTTCGACCGGCCATGCGCCTTGATGACCACCTGGTCAAAGCCGAGCACCGGCGCGCCGCCGTACTGCTTCCAGTCGGTCATCTCGCGCAGGTGGTGCAGGTCGCCGCTCAGCATCTTCATGCCGATCTTCCAGAGCGTGCTGCGGGCGTAGGCGTCCTTGGCGATGTCGGTGACCACCTCGGTGACCCCCTCGAGCATCTTGAGGACGACATTGCCGAGAAAGCCGTCGCAGACGATGACGTCGACGGTGCCCTTGGGGATGTCGAGGCCCTCGACGTTGCCATGAAAGTGCAGGCCGGGCAGCGCCGCGAGCAGCGCGTGGGCGGCCACGATCTCGGGCGTGCCCTTGTTGGGCTCGGTGCCGTTGCTGAGCAGGGCGACGCGGGGGCGCTCGTTCTCGCTGATGATCTGGGCGTAGGCGCTGCCCATGATCGCAAAGCCGACCAGCTCGTCGGCGGTGGCGCCGACCGTCGCGCCCACATCGAGCATGAGCGCGAAGGGATCACCCTTGGGGCCGTGCTTTTGCTCGGTCGGGTGCACCGCGGCCAGCGCCGCCCGCCGCACGCCGGGCAGGCGCCCGAAGGCCTGGGCCGCGGTGAGGATGGTGGCGCCGGTGTGGCCGGCGCTGACCAGGGCCTGGGCCTCGCCGCTGGCGACCAGCGCGGCGGCGACCTTGATCGAGCAGTCGGGCCGGGCGGCCAGCGCGGCGCGGGCGTCCTCGGCCATGCCCACGCAGGCCCCGGCGGCGTGCACCACCTGCAGGCGGGCGGCGTCGTAGCGCTGCTGGCTGAGCGCGGCGGTGATCTGGGGCTCGTCCCCGACCAAAAGAACGTGGACGGGGCTGTCTTCGCGGGTGAGCTGGGCGGCGCCCGCGACGGTCTCGCGGAGGCCGTGGTCGCCCCCCATCGCGTCGAGGGCCACGCGGATCGGTCTGGCCATGCGCTGCTCCGGGGCTGGTGCGGGGCCCGCGGAGCGGGCGTTCCCATTGTAGCGATTGGCGGTCAGCGCTCGCCGACGCTCCGCGCGGCAGCTTAGCGGGGCCGTGCTACCGACAGGCATCGTCGGTGCTGCGCGCCGAAGCGCGATGGAGGCCTCCATGGGCAAGACCGACGACACCGAGCTTGAGCACGACCACGACCACGATCACGACGGTGATGACGGCGGCGACGAGGGCGAAGAGGTAGAGCTGTTCGTGCTCGTCGACGACGAGAGCGGCGAAGAGCTCGAGGTGATGGAGCTCGCCCAGATCACCGTGGACGACAAGGTCTACAGCATCTGCGCGCCCTACGCCCAGATGGAGCAAGAGGACGGCGACCTCGAGATCATCCCGCTGGCGATCGTCAACGGTGAGCGCGTGGCCATCGAGGACGAGGCCGAGGCGAACATGGTCTTCGAGATGGCGCAGGAGATGCTCCTCAACGACGAGGAGTGAGCACGGCCCCGCGGGCGCGCGCCCGCGGATCCCGCCACGCCGGGCGCGTCCGCTGAGGGCCGCCCGGCGTCACCTTTTGGGGGCGCGCGCTGCGGGCGGCCGGTCAGGGCAGGGGCAGCCAGCGCAGGGCGGGGGGCGGCGGACCGGCCCCGCGCTTGGGGCGGAGGACCCCGACCCCGCCGGGGGTCGGCGCGAAGGCCTCGCCGAGGCGGTCGCCGGCGGTCAGGCCGGCCCAGGTCGGCGCCACGAGCGGCTGCGCGCCGCGGGCCGCCGCCGGCACCCGAAAGATCGCGCCCCCCTCGGGCGCGCCGTCGTCGGCGCCAGGCGCGCCGATGAGCAGGTGCGCGCCCTGGGCCGCGACCGCGAAGCCGGCGTGGTCGCTGCCGGCCCGCCCGAGGTGGATGGCCAGCGGGGCGGCGAGGGCGTCGGGGCGCAGGGGATCGATGAGCAGGGCGGCGCCGGCGCCATAGTCGGCGCCATCGGCGCCGAAGGCCCCCACGAGCAGCTCGGGCCGGCCGTCGCCGTCGCTGTCGTCGACGGCGGCCAGCGAGAAGCCGGCCCAGTCGTGGGCGGTCGGGCCGACGAGGCGCAGGTCGGCCTGGTGCGCGGCGCCGGGCCGGGCGTCGAGCACGACGAGCAGGCCCCCGGCCCGCTCGGCCGCGCCTGGGGTGGCGATCACCAGATCGGCGAGCCCATCAGCGTTCAGGTCGAGGCCCGCGAGCAGGGGCGCCCCGGCCAGCCCGCCGGGGGGCAGGTCGAGGACCGCCGGCGCGGGGCCCTCGGCGCCGAGCCACCAGACCGCGCCGCCCGGGCCCTCGAGGGGAGCCCCGAGCACGACCGCCCCGCTGCCATCGCAGGCCAGGGCGCCGCCGCGCAAGGCGCCGGCGGGGGCGCGGGGGCCGAGGGTGCGCAGCGCGGGAGAGGGGCCCGGCTCGAGGCGCAGCAGGGGCGCGCCCTCGGCGGCGGGCGGGCCGAGCAGCAGCAGGGCGGCCCCGCAGGTGCCGGCCGGATCGCCGAGGTGGGCGCCGGGCGCGCCGACGGTCAGCGCGGGGGCGGGCGCCGCGCCCGGGCCGAACCAGCGCACCGCGCCGGCGCCCTGCTCGGCGTCGGGGCTGATCAGCCAGAGGCCGCCCGCGCCGTCGGCGAGCAGGTCGAGCCGATCGCCGAGGGCCGCCGCGTCGAAGGAGGCCGGCGGCGCCGCGCCGGCGGGGGACGGCGCGCCGCCCGCGGCCCGACCGCCGG
>JBJONS010000532.1:0-2572 GCA_046051725.1 Pseudomonadota bacterium
CCGCCCGTGGCGTGATCTTCGTCGAGCGAGCGCCCGCCGTGGTCGCCGAAGGCCAGCGCGCTGCCGAGCTGCACGAGCACCGCGGGGCGCTGGCTGCGCGCCGTGATCCAGGCGGCCAGCGCCTGGGTGCGCGCGACCGCGGCCTGCCGGCGGGCGCGGAGCTGCGGCCCGGGCGCGCCCAGCACCGGCGGCGACCACAGGTTCACCACCGCGGCCACCGGGCGGTCGAGGCCCTCGATCTGGGGCGGGCCATCGGGGCCGGGTCGCCAGCGCGGCCCGCCGTCGCCGTCGAGGTGCAGCAGCGCGCCGTCTTGGGCCAGCGCGGCCCGCAGCGCGGCGCCGAGCGGGCCGTGGCCGCCGGTGAGGAGCAGGGCGGGGCGCAGGGGAGGGCCTCGGTGCGGGGGGCGGCCGGCCTATCCGTGGAGCTGCTTCTGGGTGAAGCCGAAGCGCACCTTGAGGGTGAGGTTCTCGGCGCTGACGTCGAGGCCGACGTCCTCGACGCCCATCTTGATGCCGAGCGGGCCGCCGGCCGGGGCGACCATCTCTTCGACCTGGGCCTTCTTGAGGATGGGCAGATCGGCGTACTGCTCGGTGTACTGGCGCAGCAGCACCGCGCCCGCCTCGTTGAGCATGCGCAGCACGAAGTGGTCGCCCAGATCGACGGTGGGGTCTTGCACGCTGCCGACGATGGCCTGCTGCTGCTTGTCGAAGCGGATGTCGCCGAGGTGGCAGGCGGCGCCGATGCGCTTCTCGATGGTGAAGGGCAGCTCGATGTTCTTCTGCAGCAGGTAGAGGCGGCCGGTGACCACCGCCTTGAGGTGCGCGTCGACGCCGATCTTTTGGTCGGCGTAGTGGAACTCGGTGCCCTCGCGGTCGACCTCGACCTTCCAGTCGCCCTCGACGTGCAGGGCCTGGTCGAGCGCCCGGTAGAGCTGCATGCGGCGGTCCCGCCAGAGGTCGGCGGCCCGATCACGCACCTGGAGCACCGCGGCCGGCGGGTGGCGGTCCTCGAGCAGGGCCGTGACCTTCTCTTTGACCTGCAGCTGCTTGACCCCTTGGTAGACCAGCCGGCCGAGATCGAAGGGGCCGTCCTTGATCTTGTAGGGGAGGGCGTTGCCGACGAGGTCGTCCCAGAGCGCCTTGCCGATGGTGAGCTGCAGGTGCCAGGTCTCGGGGATCTGCTTGGTGGCGCTCATCGTGCCTCTGCCGGCCGGGGGGAGGTGCGGGGCGGCGCGCGGCGGCGCGGCGCCGCGGGCCCTGGGTCGGGTCCACCCTACACCACCGGGCGGTCCGGGCGAGCGCGGCGCGGCCGCCCGGGCCGCAGACGCGACGCCCGGACATGACGACGCCCCGGCGGTGAGGCCGGGGCGCAGGCGCGGGGCGGCCGCGGGTCGCGGCGCCGCCGACTACAGCAGCTCGGTGCCGGCGAAGAAGTAGGCGATCTCGGTCGCGGCGGTCTCGGGGGCGTCGCTGCCGTGCACCGCGTTCTCGCCGATGCTGGCGGCGTAGAGCTTGCGCAGGGTGCCATCAGCGGCCTGGGCGGGGTTGGTGGCGCCCATGATCTCGCGGTTCTTGAGGATGGCGCCCTCGCCCTCGAGCACGATGATGACGCAGGGGCCGCTGCTCATGAAGTCGCACAGCTCGCCGAAGAAGGGGCGGGCGGCGTGCACGGCGTAGAAGCCCTGGGCCTCGCGCAGGGAGAGGTGGGCCTTCTTCATCGCGCAGATGCGGAGGCCCTCGGCCTCGAAGCGGGCGACGATGGCGCCGATGTGGCCCTTGCGGGTGGCGTCGGGCTTGATGATGGACAGGGTGCGCTCGATGGCCATGGTCGACTCCGGTGGCGGGCGAGTGGCCCGCGAGAAGGGCCGGCTCGCTATTGCGCGCCCGGCCCGCCTGACCAGCCGGGCCCGGAAACAAGCGCGTTACGCCCCGGCCCTCAGCGCACCCGGCACTTGAGGAAGCTGGTGGCGCAGTTGACCACCACCGTCTCGCCGGCGCTGACGATGACCTGCCCGACGTCCGTCGCGGTGCTGCCGGTCGTGAACACCGCCATGATCCGGTAGGTGCCGGGCGGGAGCTCGCCGGGGCCGAAGCTGCGGTCGGCGCCCTGGAAGCGCACGCTCACCGCGTCGCCGGTGACCCGGGCGGTGGCCGTCCCGCTGGCCGGCGCGGGCGCGGGCGCGGGCGCGGGTGCAGGCGCGGGTGCAGGCGCGGGTGTGGGGACGGCCGCGGGCGCTGGGCGGGGAGCGGGCGCAGGCACCGGCGCCGGGCGCGGCGCGGGAGCCGGAACGGGCGCCGCGGCGGGGACCGGCGCGGCGGCAGGGACCGGCGCCGGCCGGGGCGCAGGAGCCGGGCCCGGCGCGGCGGCGGGGATCGGCGCAGGGACCGCCGCGGGCGGCGGGACCGGAGCGGGCGCTGCAGCCGGCGCAGGGACCGCCGCGGTCGGCGGGACCGGAGCGGGGACCGCCGCGGGCGCCGGGACAGGAGCAGGGACCGCGGCGGGCGCAGGCGTGGGGACCGGCGCGGGGGAGGCCTCGGCCGGCGCGGGCGCCGGGGTGACCGCGGTGGGCGC
>JBJONS010000533.1:0-3712 GCA_046051725.1 Pseudomonadota bacterium
CCGCGCCCGCCGCCGCCCAGGCCGCCGCCCCCGCGGGCGAGGGCAAGGCCAAGAACAGCGCCGTGGACGAGATGCTGCGCATCCGGCCCGAGCGGATCGACACGCTGCAGAGCCACTTCTCTGAGGTGTTGGTGGGCAACCTGCAGTCGCAGGCCCTCACCCAAGACATGGTCGAGTTCCGCGAGCAGGCGGCGGGCCTGGTCAGCTCTTGGCGCGGCCTTCAGGGCGTGCTCGAGGACCTCGGGCGCCACCTGCCCAGCCACCGGCGGGCCGAGCTGCGCTCGACGCTGCGCGGCTTCGGAAACCAGCTCAAAGAGAGCTACAAGCAGAGCTACCAGCTCGCCCGCCGCAGCCACGCGGTGAACGCCGAGTCGCGCTCGGCCCTGGTCAACCTCGAAGACGGCATCCGCGCGCTGAAGCTCATGCCGCTCGAGCCCTTCCTCCAGGGTTTTGCGGCGACGGTGCGCTCGGCGGCCCGCGAGGTCGACAAGAAGGCCCGGCTCGAGGTCGAGGCCCGCGGGGCCGAGATCGACCGCGCGGTGCTGATGCGGCTGCGCGACCCCCTCGTTCACCTCGTCCGCAATTGCATCGGGCACGGCATTGAGCGCCCCGATGAGCGCGCCCGCGCCGGCAAAGACGAGCGCGGCGTGGTCCGCCTCGAGGCCCGGCTCGAGGCCCAGCGGGTCTTCTTGCACGTCGGCGACGACGGCCGCGGCATGGACGCGGCCAAGGTCGCGGCCAAAGCATCGGCCAAGGGGCTGATCGAGCCCGGCAAGGTGCTCGACGAGGCCGGCCTGCTCGAGGTCATCTGCATGCCGGGCTTCTCGACCCAAGAGCAGGCCGACAAGATCAGCGGCCGCGGCATCGGCATGGACGTCGTCAACGACACCATCCGGTCGATCGGCGGCACGATCACGCTCGAGAACAAGCCGGGCCAGGGCGCGACCTTCATCCTCGAAGTGCCCATCACCACGTCGACCTCGCAAGGCATGGTCGTGCGGCTCGGCAAGGCGCTGATGGGGCTGCCCTACCTCAACGTGCAGCGCGTCATGCGGGTCGAGCGCGACAAGGCGCTCAACGTCGAGGGCCGCCCGGTGGTGCACGTGCAGGGCGACCCGCTGGCGGTGGTGCGCCTCGGCGACATCCTCGGCGTGCAGGGTGATCCCGACATCGAGCGCCAGACCCGCCGGCCGGCGGTCGTGCTGCGCCACGGCAGCAAGCGCATGGTGCTCGAGGTCGACGAGATCGTCGGCGCGGTCGAGATGCTCATCAAGCCGCTGTCCAGCTCGTTCGCCGATCACCCGCTGATCTTGGGCGCGGCGGTGGGGGCCGACTCTGAGATCTTGCCCGTGCTCGACATCCCCAACATGTTCGTGCAGGTGACCCAAGGCAGCGTGCAGGCGCGCAGCCGGGCGTCTGAGGCCGCAGATGACGCGGCGGTGGCGCCCAGCCGCCGGGTGCTGATCGTCGATGACTCGGTCACGATGCGGACATTGGAGCGCAGCATCCTCGAGGGCGCGGGCTTCCAGGTCACGATGGCCGAAGACGGCCTGCGCGGCCTCGACGCGCTGCGCAGCAACCCGCCCTTCGACTTGGTCGTGTCGGACTTCAACATGCCCAACATGAACGGGCTTGAGTTCTGCACCGCGCTGCGCGGCCACGGCTTCTCGACGGTGCCGGTGCTGATGGTCACAACCATGGACGACGACACCACCCGCCGCAACGTCATGAACGCCGGCGTCGACAGCTACCTGGTCAAGCGCGACTTCAACCAGCAGAGCTTCTTGCGCGCCATCACCGAGCTCATCGGCGCCGCCCGCTGAGCCACCCGCGGGCGGGGCGCGCGCCGCCCCGGCCCTCATGACCGACGCCGCCGCGCCGTTACCCGAGCGCGCCGCCAGAGGGAGCCCCCCATGAACATCCTCATCGCCGACGACTCGGGCCCCTTCCGCATGATGCTCGGGCGGATCTTGGCGACAGAGCCTGGTTTTACGGCCATCTGGGCCGCCGAAGACGGGCGCCAGGCGGTCGAGATGGCCCTGCAGCTGCGGCCCGACATCATCCTGATGGACCTCGAGATGCCGCGCCTGGACGGCTTTGGCGCCATCGACGAGATCATGCACAGCGAGGCCGCCTGCCCGATCGTCGTGCTCAGCTCGCTCATCACCGACGACGAGCGGGTGCACGCGGCCCGCTGCTTCGACGTCGGCGCGGTCGAGGTGCTCGGCAAGCCGCGCCAGACCTCGATGGCCGCCTTTCGCGCCCGGCTGATGTCGGTGCTCAAGACGATGGCCCGGGCCCGGGTCGTGCGGCGCAAGCGCTCGGGTGAGCTGTCCCCGTCGGTCACGCCGTTCATCGGCGCCTCTCGACCGAGCACGATCGCGGCGGTGGCGCCGGTCGAGCGCGCGCCGGCCCGGATCATCTCCCGTCCGGGGCCGCGCCTCGTCGTCATCGGCAGCAGCACCGGCGGCCCGCCGGTCCTCAAAGAGCTGCTGGCGGCGATGCCGGCGCCCTTCCCCCTGCCGGTGCTCATCGCCCAGCACATCCTCGCCGGCTTCGACGCCGGGCTGGCCGGCTGGCTGCGCTCGACCGGGCACGACGTGGTGCTCGTCAAAAACGAGCAGCCGCTGCTGCCCGGCCGGGTCTACGTCGCGCCGGGCGACGGCCACCTGGTCGTCGAGGGTGGCGTCGTGCGCGTCCTGCCCGTCATCGACGGTGACATGGTGCCCTCGGCCGACAAGCTCCTGGCCAGCGCCTCGCGCAGCTACGGAGAGGGCGTGGTGGGCGTCGTCCTGACCGGGATGGGCCGCGACGGTGCCCGTGGCCTGCTGGCCGTGCGCCAAGCCGGCGGCCGCACCCTGACCCAGCGCGGCGACACCTGCGTGGTCAACGGCATGCCCGAGGCCTGCCGCGACGCCGGCGCCAGCCAAGAAGACCTGCCCCCGGCCCTGCTCGCCCAGGTCCTCGCCGGCCTCGTCCGGCAGGTCAGCAGCTCGGCGGCCTGATCGGGGGCGGTGTTCGGGCCGGGTGGGGCGCCCACGGCCCCCCTGCGCGCGCGCCCGCGGGGCCGGTCGGCGCTCCGGGCACGCGGCGCGCCCGGGATCGCCGACCGCGCGGGCTTGGTCGCTGCGCGACGCCCGCTGCGCGGGCTTCGTCGCTGCGCGACGCCCGCTGCGCGGGCCGCTCCGGTCGGCCGGGCGCGGCGGTGCTCTCCACGGTCGCCACACGCGCGCGGGTGCCGGCTGGCGCTCGCTCCCTGCCGCACGCGCCCGCCGACCCGGGCCCCCGGGCCGCTGCCGCACCTGCCGCAGCCGAGGCCTTCGCGGCGACGGGTTCATCGACCCCGCAGCCCCAAAACGCGCCGATCCCGGGGGGTTTCCAAAGGGGGGCCGTTGCGCGCCGCTGCGCGGCGCAACGCCGCGCAATTGCGGCGCGCGGGCCCCCCTTGGCGGGGGATGCAAGGGGCCGCGGCGGCCCATTGCCCAGGGGGTCGGGGGGCGGGGACCGCCCCCGGCGTGACCGGCGCAACAGCCCCCAAAAAGACAGAAAACCGCCTACGAATCGCTGGTCTCGCGCCCAGCGTGGGCACATCAAGCTGCGCGCGACAAGCGGCCGGCGCTAGCCGTCCAAGCCCCGCGCCGCGCGCAAGGCGCGCCACTCCCACGGGCTGAGGCCAGCGGCCTCGGGGTCTGGGGCTTCGCCGCGCAGCATG
>JBJONS010000534.1:0-6249 GCA_046051725.1 Pseudomonadota bacterium
CGGGGCGGCTGGGTCGGCGCGCCGTGGCAGGCGCTGAGGTGGGCCACGACCCGCCCAAGCCCGGGCACCAAATCCTCGCGGCGGGGAGGGGAAGCTGCTTGGCGCCCACGCGGTGACCACCACGGTGGCGGGCGCGTAGGCGAAGGCGGCCAGGGCTGCGCCCAGGGCCGGGTCGAGCGGGGCGCAGAGCCCGGCGGCCGCCGGCGCTGGCGCTGCGATCAGCACGGTCGCCGCGCGCTCCGGGCCAGCGTCGAGATCGACGCGCCAGAGGTCGCCTTCGCGGTGCAGGCCGCGGGCGGGGCTGTCGGTGCGCAGCTGGTCGCCCAGCCGGGCCGCGATGGCCGCGCTCAGCCCGCCGGCGCCCTCGGCGGTGGTCTGCAGCTTGCCGGCCGGGGCACCGCCTCGGCGCAGGCGCAGCATCGCGAGCAGGAGGCTGCGGTGGTCGCGCTCCAGCTCGAACATGCGCGGAAAGGCCCCCCGCAGGCTGAGCGTGTCGGGGTCCGCCGCGAAGATGCCCGCGACCATCGGCGCGACCAGGGCGTACAGCGCGCCTTGGCCCAGCCTCCGCCGGACGAAGGCGCCGACCGTCTCGTCGGCGGTCGGCCCGGGGCGGGCGCTCGCCCCGCGGGGCATGAACAGATCGCCGAGCAGGCGCAGCTTCTGGCTGAAGCTCATCAGGCCCGAGCGCAGCAGCGCCGGCGGGCTCAGCGGCGCGGGCTGCAGGCGACCGCCGGCGAAGATCCACCGGGTGGTGTAGCGGTCCGAGGCGCCGGCCGGGCGCAGATCGAGGAGGGCCAGCAGCCGCCCGACCGCGGGCTCGTTGTCGAGCCAGCCGTTGGCCGCGTGGTCGATGAGGCGCCCGCCTTCGGCGGTGGTCTGCAGGTTGCCCCCCGCGGTCGGGCGGGCCTCGAGCACCAGCACCCGCCGGCCGGCCGCCTGCAAGAAGGCGGCCGCCGAGAGGCCAGAGATGCCTCCGCCGATGATGATGGCGTCCCAGTCTGCCACAACGCGCTCCAGGGGGGCTCAGCGGCCCTCGGGCAGGGGCCGCAGGCCGCGCCGCTGCATCTCGTCGAGGATGTCGTCTTTATGGGTGTCTTCGGGGATGTCCCAGCCCGCCGACCGCTCGACCCGCCGCACCAGCGAGAGCAGGGTGCGGCCGAAGCCCGGCGTGTTGACCGGCGGCTCGACCCGCTGCAGGCGCAGGCCTTGGGCGGCCTCGGCCAGCGGCCCGCGGCGGGCCCAGGCGGCCTCGAGGTCGTCGGTCGCGCCGCCCAGCGCGAGCACCAGGGCCCGCTGCGCGCCGGCCGCCCGCAGCTGCTCGAGCCCGGCGGCGGGCGGTGGGCCGTGGCTGCGCAAGGGACCGGCGAGGTAGCCGACCGGCGCGAAACACAGCGCGACCGGCAGCCCGGGCAGGGCCGCCCGCAGCGCCGCCGCCGTCTCGGCGACCTGGCCTGGGTAGGGGTCGCCGAGCGCCGCTTGGCGGGCGCTCAGCCCGCGGGCGACCAACAGCAGCCCGGCCCGGCCCTCGCCCTCGACCAGGGCGCGCCGGACCGCGGCGGCCAGCGCGTCGAGGTAGCCCGCGGCGGTGGCCCAGCCCTCGAGCTGGGCGATCTGGGCGCCCCGGCCCTGCAGGCTCGCCCGGGCCTCGTCGAGCGCCGCCCGCACCGCGCCGCCGTGCAGCTGCGGGTGCATCGGCAGCAGCACCACCCGGTCTCCCTTCGCGACCCCGGCCGCGGCCCGGCGGGCGTCCACCCCGGCGTGCCGAAAGACCGGGCTGACCGCGTAGCGGGGGCCCAACAAGCGGGCGAGGCCGCGGGCCTGGTGCTCCAGCGCGTCGAGCTGGGGCGCGGGACCGCCGAGCTGCCGCACCGCCGGCAGGTAGGCCTGGGCCCGGCCCCGCACCAGCAGCCAGACGACCAGCGCGCGCAAGAACACCGCCGGGAGCGGCAACATGGTCGGATCGCGGAGGACCGCGGTCAGCCAGGGGGTGAGCTCCTCTTCGGAGGCGGGGCCGCCGAGGGAGAGGAGCCAGACGTGCGTGCGTGCCATCGTCCTCGTGTGCGCGCGGGCGCGTCAGACGGTGCTGCTGAACCGCGGCCCGCCGGCCTGCGGGGCCCGCAGGCTGGGGTCGAAGCACATCGCGACGTTGCGGACCAGCAAGCGGGCGTGGGGCGGCACCTTGACGCCCGCGGCGTCGAGCTCGACCAGGCCCTCGGCGGCGAGGCCCTCGAGGCCCGCCCGGTCGTCGGCGAAGTGGGCCCAGAAGTCGACGCCGTGCCGCGCGCTCATCTCGGCCGCGCTCAGCTCGAAATTGCACATGATGGCGTAGATGACGTCGCGGCGCAGCTTGTCCTCGGCGGTGAGCACCGCGCCCTTCTCGATGACCCGCGCGCCGGTCTCGACCGCGGTCCACCAGTGGCTCAGCTTGCTCTTTTGCTGCACGTAGCGGTCGTCCAGCTCGCTGATCGCGCTCATGCCGAGGCCGATGAGCTGCTGGTCGCGGTGGGTCGTGTAGCCCATGAAGTTGCGGTGCAGCTGGCCGGCCCGCTGCGCGGTGGCCAGAGCGTCGTCGGGCAGGGCGAAGTGGTCCATGCCGACGGCTTGGTAGCCCGCCTCGGTCAACATCCCGTGGGCGCGCAGGAAGAGCTCGGCGCGGTCGAGCGGGCCGGGCAGCGCGCCGGCGTCGATGCGGCGCATGTGCGGCTTGAGCCAGGGCAGGTGCGCGTAGCCGAAGACGGCGAGGCGGTCGGGCCGGATGCGGATGGTCTCGGCCAGGGTCTCGCTCCACCGGTCGAGGCTCTGGTGGGGCAGGCCATACATCAGGTCGAGGTTGAGGCTGCCCATGCCGAGGCTGCGGGCCAGCGCCATCAGCGCGCCGATGCGCTCGCGCTGCTGGGGCCGCTGCACCGCCTCGAGCACCTTCTCGTCGAAGCTCTGGACGCCGAAGCTCAGCCGGGTGCAGCCGAGCGCGGCGAGCCCGCGCAGGTGATCTTCGGTGGTGACCTCGGGGTCGGCCTCGACGCTGACCTCGCAGCCCGGCCGGCGCAGAAAACGCGTGTCGAGGATGGCGAAGAGCTCGGCCATCTCTTCGGGGGTGAGCCAGGTGGGGGTGCCGCCGCCGAGGTGGATGCGGTCGACGCCGATCTGGGCCGCGGGCAGGGGCAGCTCGTCGACCTGGCGCCGCAAGGCCGCGAGGTAGCGCACGCCGGGCTCGCGCCGGCCGGCGACCACCATGTTGCAGCCGCAGAAGCTGCACTGCTCGCGGCAGAAGGGGATGTGGACGTAGACCGCGGTCGGGCCGCGCACCCGGCCGAGCCCCTCGGCGAAGGCCGCGTCGGGGAAGTCCTCGCGCCACATCGGGGCGGTCGGGTAGCTCGTGTAGCGGGGGCCCTGGCGGGTGTGGCGCAGCAGGGTGGCCGCGTCGAGGCTCAGGCCCATGACCAGCTCCGCACCGCGTCGAGGGCGGCGTGCACGCCGCTGATCGGCGAGCTCGGGACCAGGCCGTGGCCGAGGTTGAAGATGTGGCCGGCCGGGCCGGCGGCGGCGATGATCGCGCGGACCTTCTCGGCGATCACGGCCGGCGGCGCCGCCAGCGCCTGCGGGTCGAGGTTGCCCTGCACGGGGATGTGCGGGCCGAGCACCGCCCGGGCGTGGGCCATGTCGGCGCGCCAGTCGAGGCCGATGGCGTCGGCGCCGATCTCGGCCAGCCAGGGCAAGAAGGGCGAGGCGTCGCGGGTGAAGTACAGCGTCGGCGCGCCCTTGACCTTGGACAGGGCCTTTCGGGCCGCCGGCAGCGCCCAGCGGCGGAAGTCGTCGGGGGCCAGGGCGCCGGCCCAGGTGTCGAAGAGCTGGACGCACGCGGCGCCGGCCTCGACCTGGGCCTGCAGGTGGTCGCCGACCACCTCGGCGAGCAGGTCGAGCAGCGCGCCGAAGGCCTCAGGATCTTTGAACATCATGGACTTGGTCTGCTGCCAGTCCTTGCTGCCCTCGCCCTCGATGAGGTAGCAGGCGAGCGTGAAGGGCGCGCCGGCGAAGCCGAGGATGGGCACCCCGGCCCGGGCCGTGGTCAGCTGCAGCGCCCGCAGCGGCGAGGGCAGGTCGCGCCAGGGGTCGATGCGCTTGAGGGCGGCGATCGCCGCGCGGTCACGCACCGGGTTGGGGAAGCGCGGCCCTTCGCCCTTGCCGAAGGTCAGCGGGCAGCCCATCGCCTCGAGCGGCAGCAAGATGTCGGAGAAGATGATGCCGGCGTCGAAGGGGAAGCGGCGCAGCGGCTGGAGCGTGACCTCGCAGCACAGGTCGGGGTCGTGGCACAGCTCAAGGAAGCTCAGCGTGCTGCGGACCGCCATGTACTCAGGGAGGTAGCGGCCGGCCTGGCGCATCATCCAGGCGGGCGGGCGGGGCAGCGGCTCGCTGCGCAGGGCGCGGAGGAGCAGGGGCTCTTCCCCGGCGGGGGTGGCGGCGAGCGCTTCGGGGGCAGTCATGGGACCTCGGGCGGGCGCCCGTCGGCGCCCTCATCAGGCGGAGGGGATATCCCGACCGGGCAGCGGGGCGCTCCACCTGCGCTGCAGGAGGTCCGCGGTGCTGCGCCTCGTGACGCTCTGGTGGCCGATCATGCTCGGGCTCTGCTGCTGGGCCCTCGCGCCCGCGCTGCCGGTCGGGGTCGTGTGGGCCCAGGCGGCCGCCGCGCTGATGTGGTCGGCGCCGCCGGTCTGCGCGCTGGTCCAGGCGCTGTGGGCGCTGGGCCTCGCCGCCCGGCGCCGGGCCGCCGGGCCCTTGGTCGGCCTGTGCGCGCTGCCGCTGGTCGGCGCGCCGTGGGCGGTCGGCGCGCCGGCGCCGGCGGGCGCGCTGCGGGTCGCGGTGCTCAACGTCAACGCGTTCAGCCCCGTGGGTCCTGCCGGGGTGCAGGCCCAGATCGCCGCGCTGGAGCTGGACGTGCTCGTGCTGGTCGAGCACCGGCTCGAGGCGGTGCCTGGCCTCGTGCAGGCGGCCGGCAACCTCGACCAGCCGCTGCCCCGCCCCAGCTACGGGACCACCGTGTGGTGCCGCGGCGCCTGCGCGGCCTGGGTGAGCCCGCTCATCGGCTCGGACCGGCAGCGCATGCCGCTGGCGGTGGTCGCGCTGCCGACGGTGGGGGCCTGCCTGCTCGGCGTGCACGCGCCGCCGCCCGCGCCCCTCGACGCGAGCGGCATCGAGCCCTACACCCGGTGGCTGGCCGCGTTCATCGAGGACGGCCGCCTCGTCCGGGCGCTCGGCCCCTGCCCGGCCGGCGCGGGCGTGGTCGTGGCCGGCGATCTCAACCACGTGCCGGGCTCGGACCCCCACCGCCGGCTGGTCGGGCGGGGCCTGCGCGACCTGCTGTGGGGCCGCGGGCTGTTCGCGGCGAGCTGGCCGGCGGGCGGCGGCTTCCCCGCGCTGCCGGTGCTGCGCCTCGACCACGTGCTGGTCGGCGCGGTGGGCGCGGCGCCGCCGGTGCGGGTTGACCTCGAAGGCAGCGACCACCGCGGCTTTGTCGTCGCGCTCTGGCCGAGCGGGCCGGGCTGAGCCCTCAGGACCGCCGGCGGGCCATCTGGTCGAGCAGCGCCACCAAGATCTCGGCCTGGTAGGCGGCGTCATAGTCGGCCCGGTGCTTCTGGCTCTTGTCTTCGGGGCGGATCGGCAGGCGCTCGGCCAGCACCTCTTTGCTGCTGTCGAGCCAGTGCAGGTCGAGCGCGCCGGTCGCCATCGCCTTGGTGCACAGCGCCTTGTAGCCAAAGGGGTTGCGCAGCTGCTGCTCGGCGAAGAGGTACGACACAAAGCTCCAGTCAAAAGGGGCGTTGTGGCCGACGAAAGCGGGCTCGGTGCCCGGCTTGGTCTGGGCGCCCACCCAGGCGCTCAGCGCCGCGCAGAAGTCGGGGCGGGGCAGGCCCTCGCGCCGCAGCCGGTCTTGGTCGAGGCCGTGGACCGCTGCCGCGCGGGCGTCGAACCGCGGCGCGTCGGGCTGCAGCTCGGCGTAGAACTGGGCGCCGAGCTGCAGGTGGCCGTCCGCGTCGGGGGCCACCGCGACCGCGCCGAGGCTGACCATCGCGTACAGGCCCGGCACGGGGCCGTTGCACTCGATGTCGACGCAAAAGTAGGTGCAGCGGCGCTCGACGTGGCGGACGGGAGAGGCGGAGCCCATGCGGTCCTCGCGGGGGGGAGGGCGGCCGCGCGGCGGCGCCGGCCGGCGGCGCGGGGCAAGCCCCCCGCGCGGGACCGCTCGCCTAACCCGCG
>JBJONS010000535.1:0-3607 GCA_046051725.1 Pseudomonadota bacterium
GCACCTACATATGGGCCGGCCCGGTCAGCGCCGACCATATCGTCGGCCTCACCCCCGACTGCCCCGCGCCTGACCCCGCCGAGCTGCTCGACCTCGACCTCGGGTTGAGCCTCGATCTCCAGGTCCGCCGGAGCGCCGGGGCGCCCCTCATCCGCTCGATCGACGGGGCGCTGGTCGTCGGCGCCGGCGGGCGCTGGGCGCCGGTCGGCCTGCACACCGGCCCCTTGAGCGCGAGCCGCGTGGTCCGCAGCACGTGGTTCTACTTCAGCCACTACCAGCTGACCGTCTCGGCGCAGACCGCGACCATCGACAGCTTCGCGCCCCTGGAGTGAGCGAGGGGCCCGCCAAGCGGCGCGGCCCAGCGGGCGCGGGCGTGGTCCGGGCAGGCGCCCCGACCGGCTGCGCCGCGCTCCGGCTCCCTGCCGCGATGCGCGGCAATTGACGCGGAGGCCACCGACGGGAGAGATGGACGCGGGGCCCGTCATCCTCCGCGGGCGCCCCGAGGGAAACGCATGCACCTGCCCCAGCGCCTCCACCTGCCGCTGCTCGCGGCCCTGCTGGCCCCAGCGGCCTGCGCCCCGCGCGAGGACAAGGCCGATCCCCGCGCCGAGGCCGAAGACAGCGCCGCGCCTGCGGCCGACGGCGCCGAGCCCGGCCCCGACTGCGCGGCCGCCCCGCTAGACTGCGACGGCGTCAACAACGACTGCGACGGCCAAACCGACGAGGGCGCCGAGGTTGAGGGGCGCATTCTCAGCGGCGTGGACCGCGACGGCGACGGCTGGTCGGTCGAGGCGCCCACCCTCGCCTGCCCGCCGGTGGGCATCCCGGCTGCGCCCCTGGCCGGCGGGGGCGACTGCGACGACCGCGACGCCGCGCGCAGCCCGGGCAACACCGAGGACTGCCTCGGGGCCGGCGACGAAGACTGCGACGGGCTCAGCGACTGCGCCGACCCCGAGTGCGGCGGTCTGCCCTGCGCCGAGGACTGCGCCGACGGCGTCGACAACGAGCTCGACGGCCTGACCGACTGCGCCGACACCGTTGACTGCGCCAGCACGAGCGCCTGCGCCGAGGGCTGCGACGACGGGGTCGACAACGACCTCGACGGCCTGACCGACTGCGCCGACACCGAGGACTGCGCCAGCACGAGAGCCTGCGCCGAAGACTGCGCCGACGGGGTCGACAACGACTTCGACGGGCTGACCGACTGCGCCGACCTCACGGCGTGCCGCCGCGACGCGGCCTGCGCCGAGGACTGCGCCGACGGGGTCGACAACGACTTCAACGGGCTGACCGACTGCGCCGACCTGACGCCGTGCCTCCGCGCAGCGGCCTGCGCCGAGGACTGCGCCGACGGCGTCGACAACAACGGCGACGGCGCTGTGGACTGCGCCGACCCGCGCTGCGCCAGCGCCGCCTGCCCCGAGCTCTGCGGCGACGGCGTCGACAACGACGCCGAAGGGCTCATCGACTGCCGCGATCCCGACTGCTGGGGCTCGGGCTGCTGGGAGAACTGTGCGCTCGACGGCGACGAGGACGGCGACGGCCTCGCCGACTGCGAAGACGCACAGTGCATCACCGACTGCACCGAGCGCTGCGACGGCGTCGACCGCGACCGCGACGGGCTCATCGACTGCCGCGATCCCGACTGCTGGGGCTCGGGCTGCGGGGAGGACTGTGCGCTCGACGGCGACGAGGACGGCGACGGCCTCGCCGACTGCGAAGACGCACATTGCATCACCGACTGCACCGAGCGCTGCGACGGCGTCGACCGCGACCGCGACGGGCTCGTGGGCTGCGACGATCCCGACTGCGGGCTGATGATCGAGTGTTGGACCGAGCTGCGCGGCGGCGCCGAGGGCCTGCGGCTCAGCCTGTCCCAACGGGACAACCCTCGCTTCAACTGGGCGGCCGACGCCGCGCTCCTGGCCGACGCGCTCTGGTTGTCGGGCGTGGCGCACACCGCCAGCGGCGCCCCGATCGACTGTGCGGTCTCGCTCCACGGGCTGAGGGCCAGGAATGACCTCTGGTCTCGTGGGGCCACCGAATACTCCCGCGGCGGCGGAGAATCATCCTCTACCGCGGCGTTCTCAGCCGACCCGCCCCTGCACCCCGACTGCCCCTTCGTCGGGCCCGGCGACGTCACCGTCGACGCCCTCCACTGGGCCTCGTACCCCTCGGACTGGGCCCTGCTCCCCGGCGACGTGCACCAGATGCTCCGGCTCCGGCAGGCGGCGCCCACCGGCACCCGCCTCGGCTGGATCTCCCTGTACGTCACCGCACAGACCGGCTCCACGGTCGGCACCTCACCTTCGGGCAGGCTCTCCGAGGCCCAACAAGTGCTCTTCGGCACACCCACCTTCGAGCCCGCCCCATGAGCGCCCGCACCGTGCCTGACCCTCTCCCTGCGGATCCCCTGATTCACCGGGGTACCCCCCAACCAAACGCGCTGCACGGGCGAGTCCGACATCCGCGCGCACCGATGGGTGTGGCCCGCCTGGTGTGGGCGTGTCTCACGCTCGCGACAGCCTGCGCCGGCAAGGGCGCCGACGACCGCGCCGACGAGGCCGACGAGGCCGACGACCAGCCCGACCAGGGGCAGCCCAGCGCCCACACAGAGGGCTTCGGAGCGACCTCGGGCACACAGCCGCTCGACGATGGCGAAGACAACGACTGCGACGGCCTCATCGACGAGCCCGACGAGGTCGAGGCCCGCCCGTTGTTCCGCACCGACGGCGACGAGGACGGCTTTCAGGTGGGTGACCCGGTCGCCTCCTGCCTCGCGCCAGCGGGCATGGCGCCCTTCACGGGCTTCGGCGCCCCTCTCGACTGCGACGACAGCGACCCGCTGGTCAACCCCAGGTCCCCTGAGAACTGCGAGGACGCCGCCGACGAGGACTGTGACGGGCTGAGGAACTGCGAAGACGCCGAGTGCGGGATGGAGTGTGTCGAGGACTGCGAGCACGACGGCGATGAGGACCTCGATGGCCTGCCGGACTGCGAGGACGATGACTGCGCCCTCCGGCCCGCCTGCTGGACCGCGCTCTCGATCAGCCTCGACGGCGGCGGCGCGCTCGCGGTCAACGGTGTCCACACGCACCGCTCCTTCTTCTATGACACCACCGCCAGCGCGACTCTCGACCTGTCCGCGGTGCAGATCAGCGGGCTAGGCGCGTCGGGCGAGCGCCGCTGCACTTTTGAAATCCCCCGCCTAGGCCTGCTCCAGACCTTCACGAGGCAAAGCTCCCCGCCGTTCTACGGGTCCAGCGGGTGGGCCGGCGTGATCGACGCCGAGCCCGCGGTCGCGCTCAGCCCCGACTGCCCCACGCCCGACCTCCCCGCGCTGCGCGGCCTCGACCTGGGGCCCAACCTCGACCTCCGCGTGCGGCGCGAGGCCGGGGCGCCGCTCATCCGTCCCATCGACGGCGCGCTGGTGGTCGGCGCCGGCGCGCGCTGGGCGCCGGTTGGCTTGCGCCCGGGGCCCCTGAGCGCGAGCACCCGTCGGGTGTACACGTGGTTCTATTTCAGCCACTACCACCGGACCGTCTCGGCGCAGACCGCGACCATCGACAGCTTCGCGCCCCTGGAGTGAGCGAGGGGCCCGCCATGC
>JBJONS010000536.1:0-2838 GCA_046051725.1 Pseudomonadota bacterium
GGCCTGGGCGCCGTTGAGCACCGCGACCAGGCGCGCGGCCCAGTTCTGCGTCAGCAGCGGACACAGCACCGCCCCGCTCTCGATCTCCTTCATGACCCGACCCCCAGCCAAGGATATCAAACGCGGCCGGAGGCTGATCGACCGTAGGCGTCCGAACATCACCGTTTCTGGTGACCTGTGTTCGGACATCGGCGCCACGGATGCGCGGCGTACGCGCGCCGACTGTCCCAGGCCGCTGCACAACAGAGGGTCAGTACACAGTCCACACACAGTTTTCTGAGAAACCCCGCGGCGGTGGTGAGACCGCACACTGTCTGTACAGGCTGGGGCGCCCGGGGTCACGGCCGCTCCGCCGCCGGCAGATCGCCCGCCGGCCGCTCGCCCGCGCACGGCCGCTCGGGCCCGCCGGCCGCTCGCCCGCGCACGGCCGCTCGGGCCCGCCGCGCCGACCATCCTCCAGCGCTGCAGCCAGCCCCCCGCGGCCGGCCTGGCCTCAGCCGACCCGCGCGTCCAAGGGCGGCCCGCCCATCTCGGCGCGGATCTGCAGGTACTGCGGGGTGAACCGCCCCTCTTCATCCCGGATCACCACGCCGTCGGGCAGGTCGAGGTCGGCCGGCGCGGGCCCCAAGCCGCCCACAAAGAGCGAGATGGTCGGCGGGCGCCCGCGGCGGAACCACACGTCGAGGCGCCGCCAGAGCTGCAGGCCGGCGGCGGGGTAGCTCTGCGCCGGGCGCTCGTCGAAGGCGGCGTGGCAGAGGGCGAAGTGGCCGTCGGGCGCCAGCGCCTTGGCCGCGGTGCGGGCGTAGTCGAAGACGTCGCCGCGCAGCTCCATCCGGCAGGCGGCGCGCTGGGGGTGCGGGCTGACGTGGCCCTTGCCCAGCGGGATGTAGGGCGGGCTGCCGGTGACCGCCGCGTAGCTGCCCTCTTCGTGGGCCGGCAGGCTGGCCGGGTCGCGCAGGTCGCCGTGCCGCGCCGAGACCCGGTCGCCGAGACCATTGTAGGCCACGGTCTTCTTGGCGAGGCGGTGGCTGATGCGCTGGGCCTCGACCATGGTCAGGCGGGCGTCGGCCGGCCGGCGGTGCAGGGCCAGCAGGCCGACCGAGCCGATGCCGGCGCCGATGTCGAGCAGGGCCTTGGCCTCGGGGGCGACGCGGGCCGACAGCCAGGCGGTGAGCAGGTCGTCGGTCGAGAAGCGGTGGCCGGCGACGAGCTGGAAGATGCGCCAGCCCCCGGCGAGCAGGTCGAGGCTCTCGTGGGGGCCGGGCAGCGGCCGGCCGTCGGGCCCGAGGTCTTCGGCGACCTGGGCGTCGAGGGCGGCGAGCTGGTCGGGGTTCAGGGGGTCGGCGGCGGCAGAGATGGGGTCCATTCGCGCCCCTATCCCCGCGCCGGCCCGGGGCTCAAGGGGCGCACATCACCTTGGCCGCCTTGCGCCGCTGGGCCTCGTCGACGTTGGCCTTGGCCATGGCCGAGAGCTTCGCGTCGCTGTAGCCCGGGTCGGGCCTATACCAGGGCTGGCTGCCGAAGGCCTGCTTCCACTGCTCTTTCTCGAAGGGTCGGCCATAGGTCGCATAGATGCAGTTGCGGTAGTAGTCCCAGATCTCGCAGGTGGGCACGTCGCTGGTCGGCCAGTCGAGCGTGCAGGCCATCTCGTCGTGCGCGCCGCACAGCGCGCAGTAGTTGGCCTGCACCTCTTCAAAGCTGTAGACCGTCAGCAGCCGGCAGTCCGGCGTGCACATCGCCTTGGGCTGGGCCGAGAAGCGCCCCGCGCCCGCCGCTTTGGCAGCCTTGCCCTTGCCCTTGCCCTTGCCCTTCGACGCCCCATCGGGCGGAGCGGCCTGGGCGGTGGGCACGGCCGCGGGGCTGGCAGCCGGCGCGCCGTCGGCGGGCGCGGGCGCGCCCCCGCAGGCGGCCAGGGCGAGGGTGGCGGCGAGGGCGGCGAGGGAGAGCGGGGCAGCGGCGCGGATCATCGGGGGTCACCTCGGGGCCGCGCCTATCCCGCAGGCCGAGGGCGCCGCACCCCACGCCCTTCCCACATCGGGGCGCTCAGCCGAGCTTGCCGATGGCCTCGGCGACCGCCTCACGCACCTCAGGCGCCGGGTCTTGGGCCATGCCGCGCAGCTGCACGCTAAACGCGGGCCCGCCGAGCAGGCCGATGGCCCGCACCGCCTCGAGGCGCACCCGCGAGTCGGCGTGGCGCAGGCAGGGCTTGATCTGGGTGACCGCCGAGCGCCACACCGTGAGGCCCGCGATGCGGCAGCCCAGCGCCAGCTCTTTGGGCTCGGTGCTGCGCAGATAGGCGCGCACCCGCTCGCGGCCGGGGCCGTCGAGGGTGTGGCCGACGAAGCGGGCGGCGGCCTTGTCCAGATCGCTGAGATCGAGGCGAGCCCAGGGGTTGCCCGGGTCGTCGGCGGTGAGCTTGTGGTCGTCAAAAGTGCGGCGCGGGGCGGCGGCCTGCACCGCCGCGTCGGCGATCTTGGGCGGCGGCGGCTCTTCTTTGGCCACGCTGTAGAGCTGCTCGTTGCCGACCTCTTCGATGACGCCGATCTGGGCGTCGGGCACGGCGCGCCCCATGGCGACGGCGAGCTGGATGAGGCGGGGCAGCGGCACGGTGGTGTTGGCGCGGGCGAGCACGCCGGGCTCGTCGGTCACCGGCTGGCAGCCGCCGGGGAGCAAGGCGCGCTCGCGGGGGCTGAGCGGGGCGTCGCGGCGGAGCTCAAGGATGGGCATGGGGACCTCCGCGGCCCCCCTAAGCCGGCCGGCGGCGGCGGGCGCAGCGGGGCGCCCCGCCGGCCTGCGGCCGTCGGCGGCCGTGCTCCGCGCTCGGGCATGCGCCCACGG
>JBJONS010000537.1:0-8201 GCA_046051725.1 Pseudomonadota bacterium
CACCTGCAGGCGGCGGCGGCGGCGGGGTCGGCGCTGGTCGCCCCCGATCCGCGCCGCTGCGGCGCGCCCGCGGCCGAGCCCACGCTCAGCTGGGACGGCAAGCTCACCCTCTGCCCGGCCGACACGGCGCTTGAGCTGGTGGTCGGGTCGGTCACCCCGGGCTCGCTGGCCGGCCTGTGGCGCGGCCGCCCCCGCCGCCTCGCGGTCGAGCAGGCGGCGCGCGGCGGGCGCCCCGAGCGGCCGCGCTGCCGGGGCTGCACGCGACCGGGGTGGTGCGGGGCCTGACCGGCCCTCAGCCCTCGCCGTCCTCGTCGGGCGCCACCAGATCCTCATGCAGCATGCGGATCAACGCCTTGTGCCGCGGGTGCCTGCGCATGGCCTCGTCGAGGAAGCGGTCCGCCGCCTTCTGGCCGTCGGTGCCGGCGATGAGCTCAGACACCGCCCGGACCCAGGCGGTCACCACCTCGTAGCCCTGCTTGGCCTTGGCAGCGGCGTCCAGCGCCCGCAGCACCTCGGCCCGCAGCACGAGGCGCAGCCAGGGCGCGCTGACCTGGGCGGCCTCTCCGCGGGCGACGGCGATCCACAGGCGCTCGTGGCGCGGCGGCTCGGCCGGGCCCTCGGGCCGGCGGCGGGGGCGGCCGCGGGTCTGCTCGTCCATCCGTCGGAGCAGCGTCTGGCAGCGGATCCCCGGGCTGCCGCCGCTGGCGAGCACCAGCAGGGGCGGCAGGCTCAGCGGCGCGGGGTGGCCCGGCTGCAGCACATCGAGCGGGTCGGCGGCGGTCAGGCGCGCGACGACCATCTCGAGATCACCGCGCAGCAGCTCCATCACGACCTGCAGGGCCGGCGCGTCCGGCGCGGTCGACCCGTCGAGGGCCGCCTGACAGTGGTCGAGATCGGCGGCCAGCGGGTGATCGGTGGGCAGGGGCAGCCCTGGGCCCCCGTGCTCGGGCAGGGCGCTGGCCCCGGCCCGC
This sequence comes from Pseudomonadota bacterium, assembly GCA_046051725.1. Lineage (GTDB taxonomy): Bacteria > Myxococcota_A > UBA796 > UBA796 > UBA2385 > JAEUKK01. The sequence continues at coordinate 972 of JBJONS010000537.1, forward strand.
AGCACCCAGGCCAGCTGCGGGGCGGCCCCGAGCGCGCGGGCGGCGATGGCGACGGCCAGCGCGGGGCGGCGGGACCGGCAGGCCATGCGCCAAGCCCGGGCGAGCACCTGGTCGCGGTCGGCGCCGGGGCTCGCCCGCTCGGCCCACAGCAGGGCCACCGCGGCGGCCTCGGCGGGGGGCTGCTCGGCGAAGGCGGCGTCCAGCAGGGTGTGAATGGCGTCGAGCTCGCCGGCCTTGGCCCGCGGCTGGGCCCGGTCGAGCTGGGCGCGGTCGCGGGGCAGGTCGGTGAGCAAGCGCAGCCGCAGCTCGGCCCAGGGCCCCGAGGCCTCGTCTTGGCCGAGCAGGGCGTTCTTGAGGCGGTGCGGCAGCTGGTCGGCGCCCTCGCTGGGCCGCGGGCTCGCGTCGAGCAGGTCGATGAACAGCAGGTCGGGGCAGAGCGGCGCCAGGGGCGCGAGCGCGTCGGCCAGCACCGCGCCGTGGTGCACCGGCCGGCGCAGGTGCAGGGCGCGGCGGGCGGCCGCGGCGACCACCAGGCGGCAGTCCTGCCCGAGCAGGGCGGCGAGCGGGCCAGGGCGCAGGGCCCGCAGCAGGCCCGGCAGCAGCTCGAGGGCCGCCGCGTCGGCGCCGCCCGGGTCGGCGCCCGCGCGCAGGGCCTCAGCGGCGGCGACCACCGCGTCGCGCAGGCGCACCGCGTCGGCCAGGGGCTGGGCGGCGTCCTCGTCGGCCGCGTCGGGGGCGCCGCGGTGCCGGCCGGCGGCGTTCAGGCGGGCCAGGGCCTCGACGAGCGTGGGATCGACGGGCGGGAGGGCCTTCACGCGCGGGTCAGGCCCGGGGGGCGCCCGACCAGCGCCGCCGCCGCCCGCAGCGCGCCGATCGCGAAGACCTCGCGGCGGGTCGCGGTGTGCTTGAGCTCGAGGCGCTCGCCGGGGCCGCAGAGGTAGACCGTGTGCTCGCCGATCGCGTCGCCGGCCCGCAGGCTGTGCTGGGCCACCGGGCGGTCGAGGGCCGCGGCGAGGCGCAGGGCGGTGCCCGAGGGCGCGTCGACCTTCTGGTTGTGGTGCAGCTCGACGATCTCGACGTCCCAGCCCGGGGGCAGCGCGGCGGCGGCGTGGCGCAGCAGCTCGATGAGCAGGGGCACGCCGACGCTGAAGTTCGCGCGGACCTCGACCGGGGCCCGCGCCGCGTAGGCCTCGAGCGCGGCCCAGGGCAGGGCCCCGGTGGTGCCGACCAGCAGCGGCTGGCCGTCGAGGCGGGGCAGCAGCGCGGCGAGGCCCTCGGGCCGGCTGACGTCGACGACCACGTCGCAGGCGGGCAGGGCGCCCGCGCGGGGCAGGGGCACCACGTCCCAGGCGCCGGGCTGGGCGGCGGCCTCGGCGCAGATGAGGCGGCCGAGCTTCCCGCCCGCCCCGAGCACCCCGAGGCGGAGGGGGGCGCTCACGCGAGCTCCCGCAGGGCGGCGGGCAGGGGCCAGCTGCTCGCGACCAGGGGCAGGCGCAGCGTGTCGCCGCAGAGGCCCATGGCCGCCATCGCCGCCTTGGCGGGGATGGGGTTGCTCTCGGCGAAGAGCGCGTGCACGACCGGCTGCAGCAAGCCGCGCAGGGCCCGCAGGGTCGGCACGTCGCCGGTGGTCGCTGCGGTGTACCAGCGCACGGTCAGGGCCGGGGCGAGGTTGCTGAGCACCGAGATGACGCCAGCGCCGCCCATCACGGTGAGCGGCGCAAAGGTGAAGTCGTCGCCCGAGAGCACCGGGGTCGCCGTGCGGCCAAGCAGCTCTTGGTCGTAGGTCAGGTCGCCGGTCGCCTCTTTGACGGCCACCACGCCATCGTGGTCGCAGAGCTCGGCGAGCAGCTCGACGCTGAGGCGCTGACCGGTGCGCCCGGGCACGTGGTAGAGCACCACCGGCAGGCCTGGGCGGGTGGCTTCGCGCACATGCGCCCGCAGCCCCGCCGGGGTCGGCTTGTTGTAGTAGGGGAAGACCACCAGCGCGGCGTCTGCGCCGAGGCGGGCGACCCGCTCGATGTTCGCGACGGTCTGGCGGGTGTCGTTGCTGCCCGCGCCGGCGATGACCAGGGCCCGGTGGGGGCGCGCGTGTGCGCGGACGACCGCCTCGCGCACCAGCAGGTCTTGCTCGGCGGCGCTGAGCGTCGGCGTCTCGCCGGTGGTGCCGCAGGGCACGAGGCCGTGCACGCCCGCGTCGAGCTGCCGCTCGCACAGGGTGCCCCAGGCGTCGATGTCGAGCGCACCGTCGGGCATCATCGGGGTGATCAGCGCGGTGTGCACGCCATGCCAGCGGGCCGCAGGGTCGAGGTCAGGGCGCATCACGGGCTCCAGGCCCGCGGGGGCGGGCGGGGGGTGCGGTCCAGGCCGAGGGGCGCCGGTCGGCCAGCCCCCGGGCGGGCGCTCAGAACTCGACGGTGGTCAGCAGCCGGCCGCCGAAGGCCGGCTTGGTGAAGCCAGAGCCGAGCTCGGGATCGACGTACTCGGTGATGAACTTGCCCGGCATGTAGGCGCCGCCGGTGCCCTGCACCCAGAAGTGCGGGAAGGGGTCGTAGCGCAGGTTCAGGTTGACCTCGCCGCCGTAGCCCCGGCCGGTGGTGGTCAGCAGGTCTTGCTTGGCCTGGGTGGCGACGAGGTAGCTCGCGTCGACGGTGAGCTGCTCGTTGAAGCGCCAGCCGATGCGCGGCTTGAGGAAGAGCGCGTTGCTGATGCTGTAGCCGGTGCGCGCCGCGGCGGTCGTGCGGCCGCCGTTGTCGGTGTTGCTGACCGCCGGCTTGAGGATGGGCATCGGCTCTTCGAAGAGGAAGAGGCTGACGTTGAAGTCGGGGTCGTAGGAGAAGGTGCGGACCTTGGTGTCGTTGGGGTCCTGGTCGCCGGTGGCGAAGCCAGCGAGCAGGCCGGCGCGGACGCCCTCGGTGTCGAGGCTGGCCTGCAGGTTGCCGCCAAAGCTCGCCTGGCGGATGTCGTTGACGCCGTCGTCGAGGTCACCGCCGCCGACGATGGCCGCCAGCTCGATCTCGGCCTCGATCATGCCGAGCGAGGCGCGGCCCCAGACGTCGCCGATCCAGGTCGTGTACTTCTGCTCGGGGTCGGTGCGGAAGCGGTAGGTGTGGAAGGTGCCGACGCCCGACTTCTCGCCCTGGTAGAGCACCGAGGCGACGACAGCGTGGTAGTCGTCTTTTTCGGCCGCGAAGCCCTCGGACCGGTTCTCGACGCCGCCCATCAAGAAGATCTGCTTGACCTTGCCGGTGAACTGCACGCGGTCGACGGTGTCGCCGAACTCGTCGACCGGCCGGTTGCCGGCGTTGAAGATCATGCCGGTGCCCCACTCGTTGGGGACGCGGCCGAACTTCAGCGTGCCGTAGGGCAGCTTGACCTCGCCCCACAGCCGGGTCACCGACAGGTTCTGGGGGGTGGCCCCGCCCTCGACGGTGGTCGGGGCGGTCACGGCGTCGCTGTAGACCAGCGCGATGTCTTCGCCGGTGAGCGGGTCGGTGGTGACCTGGGGTTGGTCGCCCCACTTCACGAAGGGCAGCAGGTCGACCTGGGTGAAGATGCTGACCTTGTCGCTGAGCAGGAAGCCCGGCCGCAGGCGCATGCGGTGATCCATCGTCCACGCGGCGCCCTCGGCGGCGGTGTTCGTGTCGGACAGCGACAGGGTGTTGAAGACGTCGCCGCGGGCCCGGTAGAAGCCCTCCCACGACACCTCGGCGGCCTGGGCGGAGCGGGGCCCGATGACGAAGAACCCGACGGCGAGGCTGCAGACAGCGAGGGCGGGGGCGGCGGAGGCGACAGACCGACGCGCGGCGGCGGCCAGGGCGCGCGCGGCGCCGGCGGGGGACGGGGCGGTCAAGGCGGAGACTCCGGTAGGGCCCCGCAGGGGCGACGCCGGTGGGGGAGGAGGGCGGTCGGCGGAGGCGGTCAGTGCAAGCGGTCCGCGTGGTCCCGGGGCGGCGGCTTAGCGCGCAGCGGCCCCCCTCGCAAAGCGGCCCCCCGCGCAAAGGGGCCAGCGGGCGCGGCTCCCTCGGGGGGCGCGCCGCGGTCGGGGCGCAACCCGCGGCGACGGGGGGCATTCCCTGCCGCGCCGGTTGGAGTAGACTGGGGCGCGCCCGCAGGAGGCCCCGTGCTCGCCCAAGTCCTGCTCCCCTTGTTGTTGCCGGTGCTGCGCGGCCTCTGGCGTGGCCTGCAGGCGGGCCTGCGCGCGGTCGGCCTCGCGGTCGCCGCCGTCGCGATGAGCCTCGTGTACGGCTTTGTCGTCGGCCCGGTCGCGCTCGGCTTCCGCCTGCTGCGGCCCGACCCGACCGACCGCGGCCTCGGCGACCTCGAGGCCGACTCCTACGCCCAGCCCTCGCGGCTCAGGCGCCAAGACCTGCGCCGGTCGCAGCGGCCGTACTGACAGAGCCCGCACGGACCGCGCCCTGCAGCACCCGTCGGGGGGCGTTGCGGGGGGCTGGCCCCCCGCCCACCGCCATCTTCGCCGGCGGTGGGGCCTCAGATCAGCGCGTAGATGAACGGCAGGACCGGGGAGCCCTCAACATAGAGGATGAACCCGATCATCAGCGCCAGCACGAGCAGGATGGGCGTCATCCACCACGCCTTGTTGTGGATGATGAAGCCGGCGAACTCGGCCACCAGGCCCTTGTTCTCGTTGGGGATCTGGTCGGCGGGGAGGCCGTCGTCGGGGGAGCGGTCGGCGGACATGGGGCACCGCGGCGTGGGGGATGGGCGAGGCTACCAGAGCGGAGGCCTCGGGGGAAGGGGCGCGGAGACGCCCTGATGCGCGCCGCTCTCGGCCCGCGGGCCCTCAGGGCGCAGGCTGCGGCAGCAGCGGCCGGCCGTCGGGCCCAAAGCGGAGGATGAAGACGGCGGCGGCGGCGTCCGCGGGCGCCGGATTGACGTGCAGCTCGCGCTCTTGGCCCGCCCGGCGCAGGCGGGGCCCGAGGTGCTCGACCCAGTCGTGGGTGGTCTGGACCGCGCAGGGGATCGCCGGCGGGGCGATGACCGCCACCGGACCCGGGGGGAGCCGGGCCAGCGCCGCGACCGTCGCCCCGAGGCCCAGATCATCGGGATCGGAGGGGCCGAGCCAGGTTTGGGGGCAGCGCGGGTCGAGCACGTCGCTGAGCGGCGGCTCGGGGAGGCGGTGCAGGCTGGCGACGAGCAGCCAGCCCGCGCCCCCCGACAGCGCGAGCGGCGCGGCCCACCGCGGACCGCCGGCCAGGGCCGCCGCGAGCAGGGGCAGCGCGGCGGGCGCGGTGGGGAGCACGAGCCGCGGGTACTTCTTGGGGATGAGCCAGAGGCCGAGCAGCCCGCCGATCAGCCAGAGCAGGGCCGGGCTCCAAGCGGAGAGGCGGCGGCGCCCAGCCGCCGCGGCCAGGGCGCCGAGCGTCAAGAGGCCGAGGGGAGGGCCGAGGCCGCTCCACAGCCACTGGGCGGGCACGCCGAGCGCGTGGGCCCAGAGCGGCGCAGGCTGGGCGTCGGCGGAGTTTTGGGCGTACTGGAGCTGATCCTCGAGGTTGCGCAGCAGCCAGGGCGCGAAGCACAGCCCGGCCACCAGCAACGGGAACACCCCCCGGGGCCCTTGCCGCAGGGCCAGGGCCAGCGCTGGCAGCCAGAGGGTCAGCGCCGCGGTCTGCTTGATCAGCAGCGCGGCCCCCAAGGTCAGCCCGTAGGCGACCAGCCGGCCGGGGCTGGGGCGCTGCGCCGCCCGCTCGCCGAGCGCGATCGCCGCCGCCACCGCCGCCATCAGCGGGGCCTCGGGCATGTAGTGGCGGGCGAGGCCGACCGGCAGGGGCAGCAGCAGGCAGAGGGCGGCGGCGAGGCGGCCGGCGCGGGCCGCGGGGCCCCCGGGGCCGTCGACGCCCTCGGGGTCGAGCAGGCTGCGGGTGAACGAGGACAGCGCCGCCGCCGTGATCCCCATCGAGATCAGCGGGACCGCCCGCAGCGGCAGATCCTCGGGCGCCCCGCCCAGCGCCCACCAGCCCAGGCCGAGCATCGCCGGCCACAGCGGCGGGTACTCGCCGAGGCGCCCGGCCAGCGCGTCCCGGGCCGCCTCGACCCAGCGGCCCTCGCGGTAGAGCTGGGCGAAGAGCTCGGCGGCGCCGAGGTGGCCCTCTTCGTCTCCGTCGCGGGGCACGGCGTCGTGGTGCAGCCACAGCAGCTGGGCGAGCAGCCAGATCAGCGCGAAGAGGGTGAGGGCGCGGCGGGACAGGGGCGCTCCGGGGCCGGCTCAGACCTGCCCGCGCGCGATCAGCGCGGCGAGGCCGGCGAGGCAGAGCAGGGGGGCTCCCCACCCGATGAGGCGCCCGCGGCCGGCGCTGGCCGCCGCCAGGGCCGGGCCGCAGAGGGCGAGCAGGGGCAAGAAGTAGTGGGTCGGGTGGTGATCGATGGTCGCGAGCAGGCTGGCGTAGGCCAGCGCGCCGAGCCCGAGGCCCTGGGCGGCCCGGCGGGCGGCGCTCGGGGCGCCCACCAAGCAGAGCGGCAGCAGCAAAACGACGCCCCCGCCAGTGTAGGCGGCGAGCAGGCCAGCGAAGTGGGGCACCCGGCCGAGCAGGGTCAGCGGCGCCGTCTCGCCGTGCCAGTGCTCGGGGAAGGTCTCGAAGTAGAGGATGAACAGCAGGTCGTCGGCGTCGCCGGTCATCGTCGCGATCAGCGTCAGGCAGGTCATCGCCGCGAGGCCGACCGCCGCGAGACCCACGCCCGGGCGCAGCTGTGCCGCCGCCGCGCGCAGCCCCGCCCGGTCACGCAGCGCGAGGCCGCCGGCCAGCAGCAGGGCCACGGTGAGGCCGGGCCAGCGCAGGGCCTGGGCGCCCAAGGCCAGCAGGGCCCAGCCCCGCGGCTCGCCGCGCAGCAGGGCCGCCGCCACCCCGACGACGGCCGCCGCGTAGAGGCTGTCGGGGAAGTTGTGGCTTCCCGGCTCGATCATCAGCAGGCCGTGGGCCGCGACCAGGCCGCCTGGCAGCAGCAGGGCCGGCGGTGCGGCCTCGGGCGCCCCGGCCACCACCGCCGCCACCGCTTGGGCGCCCACGAGCAGCAGCACGCACAGGAACAGCAGCCCGGCGGTGTTCATGTCGTGCCCAGCCACCGCGCCGGCGGCGGCGAGCAGCGGGGTCCAGCCGGGGGGCTGGTTCCAGACGAGGCGCCGGTCCTCGAGCACCTCGGCGGCCCAGTCGAGGTTCTCGACCTGGTTGAGCAGCTGGTAGTAGTGCACAAAGCGCAGGCGACCCGCGGCGTGCA
>JBJONS010000538.1:0-10137 GCA_046051725.1 Pseudomonadota bacterium
CCGGAGCGGGCGCCGGAGCGGGCGCCGGAGCGGGCGCCACAGCGGCGGCCGCAGCCGGGGCCGGCGGCGGCGCCAGCGGCTGGAGCTGCAGCTCGGCCCGCAGGCCCCCGGCGCCAGGCTCGAGCCGCAGCTCGGCCGGGGTGTAGCCGTCGAGCTCGACCCGGACCGGGGGCGGCGCGCCCTCGACCAGGTCCAGCGGCCCGACGAAGGGGGTGGTGCCCACCTCGACCCCGTCGGCCAGGACCCGGGCGCCGGCCGGCTCGGTGAGGACAGTGACGCTGACGCTGTCCTCTGCGAGCACGGGCGCGGTCACCGCCAGCGGGGCCACGTCCGCGGCCGGTCCGGGCGGCACCAGCCCCTCGACCGGGCGCAGCGAGAAGAAGGCCACCGCCGCCAGACCGAGGCCGACGAGGCCCGCCAGCGCGCCGCCGACCAGCAGCAGCAGCGGCGCCGTGGGGCGGGGCGGCGGCGCGGCCGGAGCGAGCGGGGCGACCGGCGGCGCCGGCGGCAGGGGCCGTGGCAGGCCGCCCACCTCGTGGCGCAGCCGCAGGATGGCCTGCAGCAGGCTGTCCATGTCTTGAAAGCGCGCGGCGGGGTCCTTGGCCATGCACCGGCGGACCAGGTCCTCGAGCTCTGGCGCGATGGTCAGCTCGGGCGCGCGCTCGGCCATGCTGGGGATGGGGTCCCGCACGTGGGCCAGCGCGATCGCCATCGCGTTCTTGCTCGCGTAGGGCAGCTTGCCGGTCAGCGCCCGGAACAACATCACGCCGAAGGCATAGATGTCGGCGCGCGCGTCGGCCTCTTCGCCGCGGACCTGCTCGGGGGCCGCGTAGTGGGGAGTGCCGAGGAAGCTGCCGTCGCGGGTGATCTCGGTGACCTCGGCCGCGTCGGACTTCACGAGGCCGAAGTCGAGCAGCTTGGCGACCTCGGCGCCGTCCTCACCGGGGACCACCAGCACGTTGCCGGGCTTGACGTCGCGGTGCACCAGCCCCGCCCGGTGGGCCGCGCGCAGGCCGCGCCCCACCTGCTCGAAGATGCCCAGCGCCCGCTCCGGCTCGAGCGGGCCGTCCTTCATCAGGTCCTTGAGGCTGCGCCCGTCGAGCAGCTCCATCGCGATGTAGCAGAGCCCCTCGGGCGAGCGGCCGTAGTCGTGCACGGTCACCACGTTGGGGTGCTGCAGCGCGCCCGCCAACGAGGCCTCGCGGAAGAAGCGCTCGGCGAAGCGCTCGTCGCCGTCGGCCTCGAGATCCGGCCGCAGGATCTTGAGCGCGACCCGCCGGTGCAGCGCGAGCTGGGTGGCGATGTAGACCCGCCCGGCGCCGCCCTTGCCCAGATCGGCCTCAATCAGGAACTTCCCGTCGACCGTGGCGCCCAGGAAGGGGTCGACCGCGCGCGCGACCGGCAGCGGCGCGGGGCTCAGGCCGACCGGCTGCCCATACAGCGGTTCGGCGACCCCAACGGGGGGCTCAGGCGGCGGCCGGCTCGGCTTGGGCATCCCCCCTCCTCGCCCCGATCCGGCTCAGCCGGCCCAAGGCACCAGGTGCAGATCGTGGAACAGCTGGTCCTCTTGCGCGTCGCAGGCGGCCATCAGGTTCACGCGCACATAGTCGCGCTCGGCCATGGTGGTCCCCTCACCTTCCGGCACGCCGAGCCCGTCGAGCACGTCGCGGAACGCGAGGTCGTCGGGGTAGACATACAGCATGCCGAGCTCATCGAGGATGAGCTGCTCGTCGAAGCCGCCGCGCAGCCACAGCTGGTGGCGCCCGTCCTCGTAGACCAGGGCCGACAGCCGGCGCAGCACCTCGAGCACCCGGTCACGCGAGAGCTCGACGGCGACGTGGCTCTCGGGCTTGGGCAGCTGCTTGTCGGCGCGACGGTCGATCATGCGCTGGTACAGCAGCTTGAGCGGGGCCTCGAGCGCCGCCGCCAGCGCCTGGTGGACCTCGGCGAGGCGGTCCTGTGGCACGCTGATCACGAGGCGGGTGAAGCCGCCGGTGAGCACCTCGCCCTTGTAGAAGGTGCCCGGCGCCCACCCATCGGGCGCGCCGGCGACGGTGACGCTCACGGCCTTGGAGATAGGGCCGGTCGGCCCTGCAGGCCGCAACAGGCTGCGCATCGGTCCCCCTGCGGGCGGTGGTGGCCCCGGGCCCACGCCCCGAGCGCCTGGGCCGAAGCCCGCGTCCGCTTATCTCCCCGCCCAGATCGCGCCGCTCCGATTCTGATCGCCCCGACCCCGTGCCCCACGCCGGGCGCCCGGGCCCGCCTCCGGCCCGCTCCACCGCTTGCCCTGAAAAGCCGTCCATGCGCCAAGCTCCCCTCCCCTCGCCGCCTCCTGCGCCGACCGCCGCGTCGCCCTGGCCCACCCAGCCCTACTTCGTGCGCGAGGTCCCGATCTGGCCCCCGGTGGTGCTCGCCCCGATGGAGGGCGTGACCGATCTGACCTTCCGCCGCTTGATCCGGCAGATCGGCGGCGCAGGGCTCACCTGCACCGAGTTCTTGCCCAGCGAGGGCCTGCGCCAGACCGGCGGCCAGCGCGGCCGCATCGCCTGGACCGCGCAGTTCGACGACGATGAGCGCCCCATCTCGGTGCAGATCTACGGCAAGCGCCCCGAGGGCATGGCCGAGGCGGCGCGGATCGTCGAGGCGATGGGCGCGACCATCGTCGACATCAACATGGGCTGCCCGAGCAAGAAGGTCTGCAGCAACTCGGGCGGGTCCTCGCTGATGGCCGATATGGACCTCGCGATCGAGATCGTGCGCGCGGTGCGGGCGGCGGTGCGCACGCCGCTGACCGTCAAGATGCGGAGCGGCTTTGACCACAGCGCCCGGAACGCGCCTGAGCTGGCCTGGCGCTGCCAAGAAGAGGGCGTGGACGCTGTCACCATCCACTGGCGCACCCGGGCGGACCTCTACGGCGGCCAGCGGGCGGTCGACAAGATCGCCGAGGCCCGGGCCCGCCTCTCGATCCCGGTCATCGGGAACGGCGACGTCATCGACGTCGAGAGCGCCCGCCGGATGTTCGTCGACACCGGCTGCGCCGGCGTGATGGTCGGGCGCGGCGCGATGCGCGACCCGTGGACCCTGCTGCAGATCCAGCGGGCCATCGAGGGCCAGCCGCCGGTGCAGCTCGGAGCCGCCGAGAAGGAGCGGGTGCTGCTCGGCTTCCTCGCCGACCTGCAGGCGCGCTTCTTGCGCGAGAGCGGCGCGCTGGGGCGCTTCAAGAAGGTGTGCAGCCACTTCGTGCGCGGCCTGCCCTTCGGAGAGGAGGCGCTGCGCGGGCCGCTGCTGCGGGCGGAGAGCGCGGCGGAGGCCGCCGACCACGCGCGCCGCTACTTCGCCCACCTCGCGTCCTGGGAGGCCGGAGATCCCGACGCGATGCGCCCGATGCTGCCGGCAGAGCCGCCGCCCAGCGCCGCCATGCCCTTCGATGACGCCGATGACGCCGATCACGCAGCGGCGGAGGCCTAGGCCTGCGGAGACGGGCCCAGGGGCCCACGGGCCTCAGCCCAGGCGCCGCGCCATCTTGCGGTGCGGGATCCCCGCGTCCATGAACTCGTCGGAGATGACCGCGTAGCCCAGCTTCTCGTAGAAGGGCACCGCGGTGACCTGCGCCGCGAGCAGCACCTCGGGGGCCCCGCGCTGGCGGCCGACGGCCTCGAGCAGGTCCATCACGAAGCGCCCGATCCCGCGCCCGCGGGCGTCGGCCCGCACCGCCACCCGCTCGGCCTTGACCCGACCGTCCGGCAAGCCGCGGACCCGCGCGCAGCCGAGATCGACGCCATCGGCGTCAAAGACGAGGATGTGCACGCATCCGCCGTCGAGGCCGTCCTCTTCCAGATCGGCAGGGACGCCCTGCTCGTCGACGAAGACCGCCGTGCGCAGCGCGAGGCAGCGGCCAAAAACCGGGCCGAGGCCCGAGGCGATCAGCGCGCCCTCGACCCCGCCGGCCATCAGTGCTCGACCTCGTAGGTGAACCAGCTCTTGCCGATGCGCACTTGGTCGCGCTCGCGCAGCGGCCGCCGCCCAGACACCGCCTGGCCGTTGACCGAGACGTGGGTCAGCCAGCCCTTCTTGGTGATGACGTGCTGGCGCCCATCCCACGACAGCTCGGCGCAGATCCCGCCGGTGAACCAGCCCTCGACCTGCACCATGCCCGAGGCGCCGAAGCTGAGGCCGCGGTCTTCGGGGAACCAGAAGCGCTTCTTGTCGGACTCGCTGACCACCCGCGCGCTGTCGACGAGGTGGTTGTCTTGCTGCAGGCGCTTGAGGGCCTCGACGCTGAGCGCGAAGGTCGCCGCGTCGTCGTCGGGCGGCACCCCGCCCTTATCGTAGGCCGCGAGGTACTCGACGAAGCGGCCCTTGTAGAAGCGATCTTGGCGGCCATCGCCCATGAACACGAGGCTGAACTTGCCGATCTGGATCTCGTCGCCCGAGCTGAGCATGTGCTGCTGGATGCGCTTGCCGTTGACGACGATGCCGCTGGCGCTGCCGAGGTCCTCGATGGTGACCCCCTGGGTGCCGACCAGCACCCGCGCGTGCTGCCGGCTGACGCTGACGTTGGGCAGCACGAGCTGGCACTCGTCACCGCGCCCGACGACGGTCTCTGGCTTGTCGAGCTCGAAGCGCTGGTTCTTGGTCGCGCTGGACTTCACGATGAGCCGCGGCATGGGACCTCCTCCGTCGTCGTCGGCCGTCTATCCCCGCCCGTGCCCGGGCGCTCAGCCCTCGGCCGAGATGCGGGCGAGGCGCTGCCCGGCGCTGACGCTCTGACCGGCGGCCACCAGCAGCCGCACCGTGCCCGCCTCGGCCGCGCGCACGACCTGCTCCATCTTCATCGCCTCGATCACCATCAGCCCGTCACCGACCCCGACCTGGGCGCCGTCCTCGACGAGCAGGCGCACGACCCGCCCCGGCATCGGGGCGCTGGCGCCACCGGCCTCCCCGGCGCGGGCCGGGGGGTCGGCCACCGCTCGGCGCAGCAGCGGCACGGTGCCCCCGTCCACCATGACGTGCAGCACGTCACCCTGAGCGACGACCTCGGCGCAGATCAGGCGCGAGGCGCCGTCCTCGGTGACCCGCACCCGCAGGGCGCCGCCCTGGCGGCCGAGCAGCTCGACCTCGACCGCCGCGGGCAGGGCCTCGGGGGCCGCGCCGGGGATCGCGCCGGCCGCCGGAAGGGTCCGGGGTCCGCCGAGCCGGCCGACCCGGCCGTCCCACTGCGCGGCGATCCGCTGCTCTTGGCCATCGACCACCAGGCGCAGCGGCGGCTCGGGCCAGGGGTTGTTGCGGTAGCCGACCGGCACGCTGCGGCCGAGGGGCCCGCAGCCGGCTTCTTCGTCGAGGATGGCGACGCAGCCAGCGATCAGGCCGTCGCGGCGCACGGCGGGTCGGCTGCGCAGGCCGACCAGCTGGGCCTCGTCGAGCAGGCCGGTGTGCAGGGCGCCCCGCCGCACCGGCTCGGCGTCGAGCGCCTCGATCAGCTGGGGCAGGTTCGTCGCCACGCCGGCCACGCGGGCCCGGCGCAGCGCGCCGGCGAGGCGGGCCCGGGCCTGCTCGCGATCGGCGCCCCAGGACACCACCTTGGCGAGCATCGGGTCATAGTCGGGCACCACCGCCTCGCCCTCGGCCAGGGCCACGTCGACCCGACCGCCCTCGGGCGCGGGCAGGGCGAAGCGCAGCAGCGGACCGGTCGAGGGCAGGTAGCCGCGGCTCGGATCTTCGGCGTAGACCCGGGCCTCCATCGACCAGCCGCGCGCCGGCACCTCGGCTTGCTGCAGCGGCAGGGGCGCGCCCGCCGCCACCTGCAGCTGCAGCTCGACCACGTCCAGCCCGGTGATGGCCTCGGTCACCGCGTGCTCGACCTGCAGCCGGGTGTTCATCTCAAGAAAGAAGTGCTGGCCGGCCTCATCGACGATGAACTCGACGGTGCCGGCCGAGTGGTAGCCGACGGCGGCGGCGGCCGCGACCGCGTCGGCGAGCAGGGCCGCGCGGGCCGCGGGCCGACCCACGAAGGCGGGGGCCGGCGCCTCCTCGATGACCTTCTGGTGCCGGCGCTGCAGGCTGCACTCCCGCTCCCACAGGTGCAGCAAGGTGCCCTGCTGGTCGCCGATCACCTGCACCTCGACGTGGCGGGGGCGGTCGACGCAGCGCTCGAGCACGAGGCGGTCATCGCCAAAGGCCGAGGCGGCGAGGCGCTTGGCGCTGGCGATGGCGTCAAGCAGGTCTTCCCAGGCGCGCACCACCGCCATGCCCTTGCCTCCGCCGCCTGCGCTGGCCTTGACCATCAGCGGCAGGCCGAGGCCGCGGGCGGCCGCGAGCAGCGCCTCCTCCGCTTGGTCGTCGCCGTCGTAGCCAGGCAGGACCGGCACCCCGCGGGCGGCCATGGCACGGCGGGCGTCGGCCTTGCTGCTCATCGCCGCCATGGCCGACACCGGCGGCCCGACCCAGACCAGGCCGGCGGCGATCACCGCGGCGGCGAAGGCCGGGCGCTCGGACAAAAAGCCGTAGCCGGGGTGGATGGCGTCGGCCCCCGACCGGCGGGCCGCGTCGAGGATGGCGTCTGGGTCAATGTAGCTGCTGACCTCGACCGCGAGGTCTGCCTCGGCCAGCCACGACATGCCCCGGTCGGCGGGCGTGAAGATCGCCACCCCGCGCAGGCCCAGGCGGCGGGCGGTGCGCAGCACCCGGCGGGCGATCTCTCCGCGGTTGGCGACGAGCAGGCAGCGGAGGGGGGCGGCGTCCATGCGGGCTCCGGGGCGGGCCGTCGGGCCCAAGCCAATGAAACAGCGACGTGAATGGAGAGTGACGCGAGGAGCCGGTCCGACGCCGCCGCGGCGCCGTGGCGGAGGGCCGACCGCGCCGCCGACCGCGCCCGGGGCCGAGAGCCCGGGCTTCAGTGGCGGAAGACGCCCATCGCCATGGTGCCGGCCACCGGCGCGCTGTGGGCGGCCGAGAGGGCCAAGGCCAGCACCGTGCGGCTGTCGGCCGGGTCGATGATCCCGTCGTCCCAGATGCGCGCGGTGGCGTAGAGCGCGCTGCTCTCGTGGTCGATCTTGCCGGCGATGAGCTGCTTCATCATGCCCAGCTCTTCTTCGTCGACCGCGCGGCCCTTTCGCGCCGCGGACTGGCGCTTGATGATGTCGAGCACGCCGGCGAGCTGCTCGCCGCCCATGACCGCGATGCGGTGGTTGGGCCAGGTGAACAAGAAGCGCGGCCCGTAGGCCCGCCCGCACATCGCGTAGTTGCCGGCGCCGTAGCTCGCGCCGATCTGCAGGGTGATCGCCGGCACCGTCGAGTTGCTCACCGCGTTGACCAGCTTGGCGCCGGCCCGGATGATGCCCCGGCGCTCGACCGCCTCACCGACCATGAAACCGGTCGTGTTATGCAGGAAGATCAGCGGGATGTTGCGCTGGTTGCACAGCTGGATGAACTGCGCGCCCTTCTCGGCGCTCTCGGGCCAGAGGATGCCGTCGTTGGCCAAGATCCCCACAGGAAAACCGCAGATCGAGGCGAAGCCGGTGACCAGGGTCGGGCCATAGAGCGGCTTGAAGTCTTGGAAGCGCGAGCCATCGACGATGCGGGCGATGACCTCGCGGGCGGGGATGGGCTGGCGCAGGTCGGCCACCGCGAGGCCGCGCAGCTCGAGCGGGTCGTAGCGCGGGGGATCGGCGGGCATGGTCGGGCCGGGTCCGGCCTTCTCCCACCCGATGCTCGCGACGATCTCGCGGGCCAGCCGGCAGGCGTCGAGCTCATCTTCCGCGAGGTAGTCGCACAGGCCGCTGACCCGGGCGTGCATGTCGGCGCCGCCGAGCGCCTCGTCGTCCACATCCTCGCCGATCGCCATCTTCACCAGCGGCGGGCCGGCGAGGTAGGCTTGGGCCTGCTGCTTGACCATGACGACGTAGTCGCTCATCCCGGGCATGTACGCGCCGCCGGCGGTGCTGCTGCCGAAGACCAAGCAGACCGTGGGCACCTGATCCTTGCTGCGGGTCGTGATGTCGCGAAAACCGCGCCCGCCCGGCAAGAAGATGTCGGCCTGGTTGGGCAGGTCGGCGCCGGCCGACTCGACCATCATGACGAAGGGCAGGCGGTTCTCGGCGCTGATCTCGGCGAGCCGCCGCGTCTTGTGCACCGCCACCGCGGTGATGGCGCCGCCCTGCACGGTGGCGTCATTGGCGCTGATCACGCACTCGACCCCGGCGACCATGCCCACGCCGCCGATGAGACCGGCGCCGGGGCGGTTGTTGTCGACGTCGAGGCCGGCCAGCGGGCACAGCTCAAGGAAGGGCGCGCCGCGGTCGAGCACGTGCGCCACCCGATCCCGCGGCAGCAGCCGCCCGCGCTCTTGGTGGCGCTGGTTGGCCTGGGCGCCCCCGCCGTCGCGGGCCCGGCCCAGCTGCTTGTGCAGCTCGGCCAGCGCCCCGTCGGTCCAGGCGACGTTCGCCAGGAACCCAGGGTCTTGGGTGAAGATCCCTGACTCAAGGGCAGGGACTTGCCGGACCGCGCGGGCCCGGGCGTCAACAGCGGCGGAGGTGAAGCTGGGCATGGCCGCACCATACCGCAGGGCTGGGCGCGGATGACCGCGCAGGCTCACCACACCACGATCTCATTCAAACTCCAAGTGTTATACCACTGTCCGACCCTCGGACAGGGCCTGCCCGGTCGCCGAGCCGGCCGGCGCGCGCCCCGCGCTGCGCTACGATGGGCCTCCGGCCGCGCCGGACTGAGGGCCCCATGCAGACCGACGATCGCCCCGCCTTCGAAGACGCGCTCCGCGCGCTGCGCCTCGACCACCGCAACGTCGCGCTGCCCGGGCTCGCGCTCATCTGGCTGAGCATCGCGGCGCTGCTGCTGGCGCCCCACTGGCTGGGCCCGGCGCACCTCATCTGGATCCTCCCCCTGATGGGGATCGCCCAATACAAGCTCGTGATCAGCGGCCACGAGGCTGTTCACAAGACGCTGTGTTGGCCTGAGCG
Organism: Pseudomonadota bacterium; assembly: GCA_046051725.1. GTDB lineage: Bacteria > Myxococcota_A > UBA796 > UBA796 > UBA2385 > JAEUKK01. The sequence goes on from JBJONS010000538.1 coordinate 8,976, forward strand.
GCTCAACGAGGCGGCCGGCGTGCTGGGCCAAGCGATGGTCGGGGTCAATTTCACCGCCTACCGCCTGCAGCACCTCGACCACCACAAGGCCCGCAGCCTCGACGAAGATCCCGACGGGCACATCTACGGCACGGTGATCCGCACCGCGGCCGGCTGGCGCCGCTTGGGCGTGCTCACGCTGGGAACCTTGGTCGAGCTGGTCATCAAGATCCACCAGAAGGGCACGGGCGGCTTCGGCAGCCGCGAGCAGCACCCGCCGGCCATTCAGAAGCGCAAGCTGCGCGACAGCCTGCTGGTGGTCGCCGCCCAGCTCAGCCTGATCGGCATCAGCTGGTGGAGCCTGGGCGTGTTTTGGGCCTACGCCGTGCTCTGGATCGCCCCGCTGTTCACCGTCGCGGTGTTCTTGAACCGCTGCCGCATCGTGGTCGAGCACGGCCTCGCCCACCAGGTGGCCGCCGCCCTGCCCGCCGGGCTGGCCGGCTTTGGCGGGCCGCGCATCCCCACCGTCGACATCGTCCCGCCGGCCGCCGAGGCCTGGCTGTTCGCGCCCTACCTCTTTCACTACCACTGCTGCCACCACCTCTTCATGAGCGTGCCGCACTACAACCTGCCGGCCCTGCGGGCGCTGCTCAAGCAGCACCAGATCAGCGGCTACCACGAGGTCGAGGGCAGCTACCTCACCGCGCTGGCCCGCGTGGTGCACGGTCCGACCTGGCCCGCCAAGGCGGTCAACCCAGGCTGAGCTCAGGCCGGCGGGCGCCGCTTGGGGCTGCGGGTCGGGTGTACGCCGACGCCCTGCTCGGCGAGCCGGCGCTCGTCGACGCCGGCCCAAGCGCAAATCGGGCAGCCGGCCCAATCATGGCGCTGGGCCGGGCAGTGCTCGCGCCCAAAAAAGATGATCTGCAGGTGCAGGTCGTTCCATCGCTCAACCGGAAACAGCGCCTTACAGGCCGTTTCGGTGCGCTCGACCTGATCGCCGTCGGCGAGCCCCCACCGCCAACACAAGCGGTGGATGTGGGTGTCGACCGGGAAGCTCGGCACCCCAAAAGCCTGGGCCACCACCACGCTGGCGGTCTTGTGGCCGACGCCGGGAAGGGCCTCGAGCGCGTCCATGTCGGCGGGCACCGCGCCGCCGTGGCGCTCGATCAGCAGCGCAGAGAGG
>JBJONS010000539.1:0-4011 GCA_046051725.1 Pseudomonadota bacterium
CGCCAGCTCGGTGAACTGCATCGCGGCGCAGCGCCTCGTCCGCAAGCTCTGCGCGGACTGCAAGGAGCCGCACGAGGTCCCGGCCCAGGTGCTCATCGACCTCGGCGTCCCGCCGGAAGACGTGCCCAACTACAAGGTGATGAAGGGCCGCGGCTGCGGCACCTGCAACAACACCGGGTACAAGGGCCGCATCGCCGTGTACGAGATCATGTTCATGAACGACGAGCTGGCGGAGTTCGTGCTCAACGGCGCGTCCACGCTGGAGCTCAAGCGCGAGGCGATTCGCCAGGGCATGTGCACGCTGCGCATGTCGGCGCTCAAGAAGCTCGGCGGGGGCTTCACCTCGGTGGATGAAGTCGTGCGCGCCACGGCGAGCGACTGAGCGGTCATCCGGTTGGCCCCGGCCCGCAGCCGGGGCTTGCGTGCTACACTGAGGGCGTGCTTTGACGCGCGGGGAGACAGTCCATGCCGGTGTTCGCCTACGAGGGCCGGACAAACACGGGCGAAGTCCGCAAAGGGGAGGTTGAAGCCCCCGACAGCGACGCTGCGCGCAATCGTCTTCGGCAGATGCAGATCCAGGCCACCTCCGTCAAGCCCAAGGGCGGGGGCGCCGCGCGCAAGGGTCTCAACGTCCCGCTGCCGGGCTTCTTGCGCCCGTCGGTCGGCACCAAGGACCTCGTCGTCTTCGTCCGCCAGTTCGCCACCATGATCGACTCGGGCCTGCCGCTCGTGCAGTGCCTCGACATCCAGAGCAAGCAGGCGCCCAACCCCACCTTCCGCGAGCAGCTCACGGTCGTGAAGGAGCAGGTCGAGGCGGGCATGACCTTCGCCGAGGCCCTCAAGAAGTACCCCGACACCTTCGACGAGCTGTTCCGCAACATGGTCGCCGCCGGTGAGGCGGGCGGTATCCTCGACACCATTCTCAATCGCCTCGCCCAATACCTGGAGAAAGCCGAAAAGCTGAAGCGCCAGGTCAAGGGCGCCATGTTCTACCCGGTCACGGTGCTCGTCGTCGCCTTTGGCGTCGTGGCGCTGCTTCTGCTCAAGGTGGTGCCCACCTTCGAAGAGATGTTCGCCGACATGGGCCAGGCGCTGCCGGCGCCCACGCAGATCGTCATCGGGCTGTCGAAGTGGCTGCAGTCCAACTTCCTGATGCTCGTGGGCATCATGGTGGCCGTCGGGTTCGGGTTCCGCGCCTTCAAGCGCACCAAGAAGGGCGAGCTCATCCTCGATCAGGTCATGCTGCGGCTGCCCGTCTTCGGCGACCTGCTGCGTCGGGTGGCGGTGGCGCGCTTCTGCCGCACGCTGGGCACGATGATCAGCTCGGGCGTTCCCATCCTCGAGGCGCTGGAGATCTGCGCCCGCACCGCCGGCAACAAGGTGGTCGAGAACGCCATCGGCGGCGTGCGGGACGGCATCTCGGCCGGTCGCACCATCAGTGAGCCGCTCACCGAGGCCAAGGTCTTCCCCGAGATGGTCTGCCAGATGATCAGCGTGGGCGAGGCCACGGGCGCGCTCGACGTCATGCTCAACAAGGTGGCCGACTTCTACGAAGAAGAGGTCGACCAGGCGGTCGAAAACATGACCAGCCTGATCGAGCCGCTCATCATCGTGTTCCTCGGCGTCGTCATCGGCGGGCTCGTCATCGCGATGTACATGCCCATCTTCTCGATGGCCTCGGGCGTCGGCGGTTGATCTCGCGGGGCGGCCCCGCCGAGCCGAGCGGCGTCGTCGGGTTCTACATCCTGCTGCGGCAGTTCCTCGGCATCGGGCTGCTCATCCTGGCCGCCTTCTTGTTGGGGGACCGCCCGGCGGTGGTGGCCGAGGCGCCGTTCTGGCTGGCGGGCGTCATCTTCATGGCGATGGGCGTGAGCGCCGCGTTGTTGCGGCGCTTTGGCGAGACGGCGGCCTTTCGGTGGGCCCAGCTCCTCGGCGACACCAGCTTCGCCGCCCTGCTCGTCGCCTCCACCGGCGGCGCGGTCTCGGCCTTCTTCCCGCTGTTCTTCGTGAACATCGTCGCGGCGGCCTGGCTGCTGCCGGGCCGGGCGCCGCTGGTCATCGGCGCCATCGACGCGGTGGCGTATGCCGGCGTGCTCGCGCTCACCGGTTTGGGGCCCCTGCGCGAGACCCTCGGCGGCAACCCGATGTCCGTCTGGTCCCAGGTCGCGCTCCAGGTCGCCGGTTTCGCCCTCGTGGCCATGCTCTCCGACCAGCTCGCCGCCGTGGCGCGGCGCGCCCGGGCGCAGCTCGAAGTGCAGGTGGGCCAGACCGCCGCGCTTCAGGCGAAGCACGACGTGCTTCTCGACCAGCTGGACAGCGGCGTCGTCTTCACGGACGCCGCGGGGGTCATCACGCGCGCCAACCCGTGGGCGGTGCGGGTCTTGGGGCCGATCGAGGGGCGCGTCGAGAGCCACGTGCTCGCGGTCGACGGGCGGCGCTGGGAGCAGGCGATCGGCGAAGGCGCCGAGCGCATGCGCGTGCTGTGCAGCCGCACCATGCTCGCCGACGGCGGCGCGGTCACCTTCGTCGAGGATGTCTCGCGCCTCCGTGAGATGGAAGAGCGGGTCGCCCGCGAGGAGGCGCTGCTCTCGGTCGGCCGGGTGGCGGCTGGCCTCGCCCACGAGATCCGCAACCCGCTCGCGTCCTTGTCGGGCTCCGTGCAGCTGATGCGGGAGCTCAACCCAAGCCCGCTGCACGACATCGTCCTCCGCGAGGTGGACCGCCTGAACGCGTTGGTCGAGGAGTTCCTCGACGCGAGCCGGCCCCCGCGCATCGTGCGGGCGCCGGTGGACGCCGGCCTCATCATCGGCGACGTCGCGACTGCCTTCCGCAACGATCCGCGCTTCGCCCGGCGCCTGCTCATCCGCACCCACGCGCAGCACCTGCCCCTGGTGCCGCTCGACGAGCCGCGCGTGCGGCAGATCGTGTGGAACCTGCTGCTCAACGCGGCGCAGGCCACCCCCGACCACGGGACGGTGGACCTGCGCGTAGACATCGAGGGCGCCGACCTGCGCCTCGTCGTGCGCGACAATGGCGTCGGCATCCCGCCCGACCGGCTCGCGCGCATCTTCGACCCCTACTACACCACGCGCGCAGGCGGCACCGGCCTTGGGCTCGCCACCGTGAAGCGCATCGTCGAGGCGCACGGCGGTCGCATCCAGGTGGACAGCACGCCCAATGTCGGGTCCACCTTCACCCTGCGCTTTCCCGTGATCCCCGCGGACTACACCCCCGCTGGAGCCACCCATGTCTCGTGAGCCTGTGCTGGTCGTCGACGACGACCTCTCGATGCGCGAGTTCCTGCGCATCCTCCTCCAGCACGATGGCTACGACGTCGACGTGGCGGTGTCCGCCGAGGACGCGCTGGTCAAGCTGGACCGGCGCTGGCCGGCCTTGGTCCTCTCGGACCTGACGATGCCGGGCATGAGCGGCATCGAGCTGCTGCGGGAGGTGAAGTCGCGGGGGGCGAGCCGCGGCCGGGACATCGAGGTGGTCGTGGTCACCGCCTACGGCAGCACGGCGACCGCCGTCGAAGCGATGAAGCACGGCGCCGCCGACTACGTGACCAAGCCCTTCAACAACGACGAGCTGCGCCTCGTGGTCCAGCGCGCCCTGGGCCGGCAGGCCTTGGAGGCGGAGAACACCCGTCTGAAGGCCGCGTTGCAGGAGCGGTATCACTTCGGCAACCTCGTCGGTCACGCGCCGGCGATGCAGGCGGTCTACGAGCTCATCCGCCGCGTCAAAGACACGCGCATCAACTGCCTCATCCTCGGCGAGAGCGGCACCGGCAAGGAGATGGTCGCCCGCGCCATCCACCACGGCGGGGCGCGGGGAGACCACCCCTTCGTCGCGATCAACTGCGGCGCCATCCCCGAGAACCTCGTCGAGAGCGAGCTGTTCGGGCATCGCAAGGGCGCGTTCACCGGCGCGGTGGGAGACAAGCCGGGCTACCTGCGCGCGGCCGACCGCGGCACGCTCTTCCTCGACGAGATCAACAGCCTGCCGCTGTCC
>JBJONS010000540.1:0-3824 GCA_046051725.1 Pseudomonadota bacterium
GGGCCCAGCGGGGGGTTTCGCACCGCGGTGCCTGACCCCGGGCGTGTGGCCTCGAGGGCATCCATCCACACCCAGCCGGCGAATGGGGACGACGGGAGCTCGGCGGCCCCGGCGCTGCGCGCCGGGCCGGGTGCGGCCGGGGGTTCGCTGCGCTCCGTCGGCCTGCGGCCGACCCGCCGGGCCTGTCGGGCGACAGGCCCAGCGGCCCCTCTGCCCCCTGCCGCGCGCGAGGCGGCGCCCCAAGTGGGGCGGGCGGGGTTCAGCCCAAGACCGAGGCGAAGCGCTGCGAGAGCTCCTGCTCGCTGACCTGGCAGGGGGCCAGCACGCTGTCGGCGAGCTGGCGCTTCTCCTCGAGCAGGCCGTCGAGGACCTCGTCGAAGCTGGTGTGCCCGGGCATCAGGGCCACCGGCGCCACCACCTCCACCGCGGCGGTCTGGCCGAGCCGCCAGGTGCGGGCCACCATCTGGGCCTCGACCGCCGGGTTGAAGGGGCGCTCTAACAGCACGCTGCGCGCGGCGAACTGCAGGTTCCAGCCCGCGCCGCCGACCTCGGGTGAGACCAGCAGCACCCGGAAGCCCCGCCCCGCCCGCACCCCGGCGACCGCCGCTTGGCGGGCCGCGAAGCTCAGCTGCCCGTTGAGCACGGGGACGGGCGGGAGGGTGTAGATGAGGCTGAGCGCCCGCGACAGGGTCTCTTGCAGGGCCAGCGAGCGCACGAAGACCAGCGCAGGCTGCCCCTCCTCCGCCCAGCGGTCGAGCGCGTCGAGGGCCGCGGCGGTGCGGGCCGAGCCGCGCATCCAGTCTCGCGCCTCCTCCGCCGTGTGCAGCTCGGCGCGCGGGCGCGGGTGCAGGCTCACCAGCGCGAGCCCCTGCAGCAGCGGCAGCACCGCGGCCCCCTGGGCGGCGCCCGCCCGGGCGAGCTCGGCCCGGTAGGCGAGCGCCTGGGGTGCGGGCATCTCGCGCCGGTCGGCCGAGATGGTGCACGGCGGCAGCGTGTCGCCGAGGGTGGCGGCGCGGGTCCGGCGGATCAGGTGCGCCGAGAGCCGCTCTTGCAGCAGCGCGCCCACCGCCTGCACGTCCCCGCGCTGGGGGAAATCCCGTTGGAAGTCCTTGGCGGTGCCCAAGCGCCCCGGCAGCGCCACGTCACAGATGGCCCAGAGGTCCAACCACGCGTTCTCGATGGGGGTGCCGGTCAAGGCGAGGGCGAAGTCATAGTGCATCGCCCGCAGCGCGTGGGCCCGCAGGCTGCCGGGGTTCTTCACCGCCTGCGCCTCGTCGGCCACGAGCAGGCCCACGTCCAGCGCGCCGAGCGCGTGCTGCAGGGTGCGCAGGCTGTCGTAGCCGATGAACAGCGCGTCGGGCCGCGCGGCGTCCCAGGCCTCCAGATCGAGGCGGGCGTGCTCCAGCACCACGCTCCCGGCCGCGCTGCGCTTGAGGTCGGCCCGCAGGTGGCCGAGGCTGAGCACCCGCCGCCCGGACGCGCTGCGGGGCGGGCTGTCCCCTGCCCAGACGATGGTCGACAGCGCGCGCGGGTCGAGCCGGGCCTCGAGCTCGTCGAACCAGGTGCGCAGCAGCGAGGGCGGGGCCACCAACATCAAGGGCAGGCGCCCGGTCGCGCGCAGGGCCGGGCCGCCGCCCGCGGCGAGCTGGGCGCAGACCCAGGCGGCGAAGCAGGCGCCCTGCAGCGTCTTGCCGAGGCCCATGTCGTCGCAGAGCAGCGCGCCGGGCTCTCCGCGCAGCCACAGCGCGCGCAGGCGCCGCAGCGCGACCTGCTGGTGGGGCTTGAGCTGCAGGCCGGCGCGCAGGGGCGGGCCCTCGACGTCGCGGGGGCGGCGCAGGGCGGCGTCGGGCGCCCACTCGATCTCGAGCTCGTTCTCGCGGATGGCCAAGATGAGCGGCCGGCGGCCCTCGCCGGGCGCGTCGACGGCGCTGCCCGGCGGCCGCGCCGCCCGCTCCACCGCGTCGATCACATCCGGCCGGACCGGCAGGCTACGCGCGCCCACCATCACGCGCGCCTCGCCGGCCGCCGCCGCGGCGCGCAGGGCCTCGGCCAGCCCCGGCAGGTCCTCGCCGGGCACCCACAGGGGCCCATCGGGCAGCTCGATCAGCAGCCCGTCGAGCGGCGTGGCCCAGGTGCGGGGCTCGAGCGGCGCCCGGCCGCTGGCCTTGGGCGCCTCGCGCAGCCCGATGACCCGCGCCGAGTAGTGCGCCTCGTCAAAGGCGGCGGCGTCGGGCAAGAAGGCCAGCGGGTTGTCGATGAAGGCCGCGCGGTCTGCGGGACTGGCTTGCTGGGCGGCCAGGGTCAGCGCGAGGTTGCGGCTGACCGCGGCGGGGAGCAGGACGTGGGTGTCCCCTTGGCTCCAGACCACATCCACAACCGCCTGGCCGACGCCGAGGAGCAGCGCCGCCGGATCGCGCTCCAGCGGCTGGCCGAGGTCCTCGCGGGCGGCCGGGGCACCCCAGGGCTCCGCGTCTGGCTCGGCCTCGCCCGGCGCCTCCCCCTCCGCGGCCGCCGGCGCGGGCGCTTGCCGGGCGGTGGGGCCAACCTCCCCCACCGCGGGCCGCGGCGCTCCCTCACCGCCCTCGTCGTCCATCACGGGCGCCGGGGGCCGCACGAGCACGACCGGGCGCACGGTGGGCGCCTCGGGGCTGCCCTCCACCTCGGCGCGCACCGCGGTCGCCTCGAGCACCGCGACCCGCCGCAGCCGGTCGGGCGGCACCAAGGCCGGGCAATCCCGGGCGAGGCCCTGCAGCTGGGCGATGGCGCGCAGCACCCGCCCCCGCTGGCCGGCCTGGGCCGCCTCGGCGACCACCGCGGCGAGCCGGGCCGCCGCGCGCAGCGCAGGCGGCAGCAGCGACCGCGCGCCGCGCCAGTCGACCAGCCAGCCGCCCTGCACGGTGGCGTCTTGGCCGGCCCAGTCGAGGCGCCAGCGGTAGCTCGGCGCCTTGAGCAGCCCCTGCTCGTGGACGAGCAGGCGCTTGGCATAGCGGTGGATCCCCAGCGCGCCGAGCACCTCATCACCCAGCGCCCACAGCGCGGCGTGGGGCAGCTCGAGGCGGTCGCCGGCGCGGCGGTGGCCGGGCTCGCCCCGCTCCCAGCCGGCGAGCAGCTCGTCGCGCAGGTGGGGCGTGAGCGCGGCGAGGTCGAGGGTGAGGCCTTCAGGGGTGGGGATCATGGGCGCAGCGCCTCCCGGGGGGCGGCCCTAACGCCGACCCAAGGGGCGCCCGGGGCGCTCAGGCGGGGACGATGCCGCGCGGCGCCAGAAACTGGCGCGCTTGGTACGGCCAAGACGTGTGGTGCGTGATGTTGGCCGACGACGAGCCGCCCATCGCGATCGGGCCGTTCACGACCTCGCCACGGTAGTCGACGAAGCTAAAGGTCGGGGTGAACTCGCCTTCTCGCATGCGCAACGTCGTGTTCGCGTTGCCCTCGATCACGGTCACCACCTGCCCGTCGCGGCCCTGCAGGTGCATCCACACCAGCGCCTGCTCGACGGTCCCGTCGAGATCGAGGATCTTGAGATCGGCGCCCATCGCCGCCCGGATCTCACGCACCTGGGGGTGATCCAACGCGCGCCGGCGCTTGATGGCGCTGCTCACCGCGATCCAGACGCGCACCACGCTGCCGGTGTAGCCCTTCCAGAACTGCTTGCGGGCCTCGAGCTGGTGCCCGGCGACCTCGGGCCGCAGGTGCTCGAAGACCACCTCGAGCACCTCGCCCGCCAGCCACGCCCGCACCTTGGGCAGCAGCTCGCGCACCGCCAGCCAGCGGCCGGCAGCCTCGGGCCCAAAAGGGCTGCCCACCCGCGCGCTGAGCGCGAGGGC
>JBJONS010000541.1:0-5300 GCA_046051725.1 Pseudomonadota bacterium
CCCGCCGTCAGCGGGAGCGGGCCCGTCGGCCGGGTCCGCCGAGGGCGCGGCCTCGCCGGGCGCGGCGGGCTCCGCGGCCGGGGCGGGCGCGGGCGAGGCCGCGGTCTGGCCCCCTGCGCGCACGAGCAGGGCGGTCAGCGCGATGAGCAGCGCGACCAGCAGGGCGATCCCGACGCCAGCGCCCACCAGCGCGCCGGGGCGCAGGCCCACGGCGGGCGCGGGCCGGGGGCCGGCGGTCGAGGCCTCGGGCGGCGGCTCGACCGGAGGCGGCGCGGGCGGCGGCACCGGCGGCAACGGCAAGGTGGACCGCGCCGCGCTCAGCGTGCTCGGATCGACGCCCGAGAGCGTGTCGTAGGCGCTCGACCCGACCCGGCCGCCGAGCAGCTCGCGCAGCCGGTCCATGATCACGGTCACGTCGTCGGGCCGATCCAGCGGCGCCTTCGACATGCAGGCGGCGACCAGGGCGTCGAGGCCGGGCGGCACGGCGGCGTCGGGCGCGGCGGCCGACAGCAGCGGGGCGGGCTGCTGGAGGTGGGCCATCATCGTGGCCGTGCTGGTCTCGCCGTGAAAGGGCCAGCGTCCGGCCAACATGCGGAACAGCAGCACGCCGATGGCGTAGATGTCGGCGCGGTGGTCGACCTCTTGGCCGCGGATCTGCTCAGGCGCCATGCAGTGCGGCGAGCCGAGGATGAGGCCGGCGCGGGTCAGGCTCTGGTCCTCTTCCATGACCTTGACCAGGCCAAAGTCGACGACCTTGACCTGCTCTTCGCCGTCGTCGTCGACCCGCACCAGCAGGTTGCTCGGCTTGAGGTCGCGGTGCACCACCCCGCGGCGGTGGGCGTAGCGGAGCGCCCGGCAGACCTGCAGCATCAGCCCCACCGCGCGGGCCACCGGCAGCGGGCCCGGGCGCAGCAGGTCGGTGAAGCGCGGGCCGTCGACGTACTCGAGCGCCAAGTAGAAGCGGCCGTCGCCGGTCTGCCCGTAGTCGTAGAGCGTGACGATGTTCGGGTGGTTGAGCGAGGCGAGGGTGTTGGCCTCGAGCTTGAACCGGTCGTCAAACCGCCCGCTGCCCTCGACGTCGGGGGTCGGGTTGAGCACCTTGAGCGCGATGGCCCGCGGCAGCTCGGTGTCTTGGCACAGGTAGACCGAGCCCATGCCCCCGCGCGCGATCAGCCGCTCGACGCGGTACCGACCGGCCAGCAGCTCTCCGTCGGGGCGCGCGGCCAACATCCAGCCTCCATGGCGGGCAGGGCGGGGGCGGTCCGCCCAGGGCGCGGGCGCGGGCCCGGCCTGCGTCCGGCCACTCTAGCACGCCGCGGAGGCCGCACCGCCCGGGCGCTCAGGGGCCGGCCTCCCCCCGCAGATCCGCGGTCGCCGGGGCGGCGCGCACCTCGACCCGCCGGCGGTCGGTCCGCCCCCGCGCGTCGACCACCAGCAGCTCGTGCACGCCGGCCCGGGGCGCCCACCACGCCCGGCCGTCGCCGTCGGCGCGGGCGACAAGGGCGCCGTCGACGTACCACTCGAGGGGAGGCGCCCCGCCGCTGGCCTCGAGCGGCAGCTCTTGGCGGTCGGCGGGCAGCCCGGGCAGCAGCAGGACCACCTCCCCCGCCGGCGGAGCGGAGATCTGCGGCGGCCCGGTCCGCCCGACCGCGGCGCAGCCCGGCGCCAGGGGGGGCCGCGGCGCGGCGGCCCGGCCCTGGTCGGCCAGCCAGCGGCGCAGCTCCTCGGGCGGCTCGACCACCGCCTCCACCCGGGTGGGGCGCCCGTCCCGGCAGGTCGGCAGGCGCTCCTCTCCCGTCTCCACGTCGATCTCGACGTGCTGGTGGAAAGGGCAGCGCTGCGGCGGCACCCGGGCGCGCAGGGCCAGGGCGCGGGCCTGCTGGGGGCAGGCCGGGCCCGGCAGGTGGCCCGACATCGCGCAGACCGCCACCTCCCCCAGATCCTCGGGCGGCGGCTCTGGCGGCGCGCGCCCCTCGCCGATGGCCTCCAGCACGTCAAAGAGCAGCGGCGCCGCCGCCTCTGAGCCCAGCAGCCACCGGCTGGCCCGCTGGTCGAGGTTGCCGAGCCAGACCACCACCACCGCGGTCGGGCCGACGCCGACCGCCCAGGCGTCGCGGTGGCCAAAGCTGGTGCCGGTCTTCCAGGCGAGGCCGTCGGGCAGATCGGCCAGGGCCCGCCGGCTGGGGAAGTCGGGGCGGTCGCGCAGGCGCAGCGCGCGGCGGGTCAGGTAGGCCGCCCCCGGATCGACGAGGGCCTCGCCCAGCGCGTCATCTTCGGCAGGATCCAGGCGCGGCGGGCGGGCCCGGCCCTCGCGGGCCAGCGCGCCATAGACCGCCGCCACGTCGAGCGGGCTCAGCTCGAGGCCGCCGACGATGGCGCTGAGGCCGTAGCGCCCCGGCCGCGGGTCCAGCGTCCGCACCCCCGTTCGCCGCAGCAGCCCCAAAAAGGGCTCCAAGCCGACGTCGTGCAGCAGGTTCACGAAGGGCACGTTCAGCGACCGGCTCAGCGCCTCCTCCATCCGCACGAGCCCATCGTAGCGGTCGTCAAAATTGCGGGGCGCATAGGTCCCAAAACGGGCCGGCACGTCGACGCGCAGCTGCTCGGGCAGCAGCTGACCGGCGCTGATCGCCTGGGCGTAGAGCAGCGGCTTGAGCGTCGATCCGGGCGAGCGGGGCACCGCGAAGGCGGGCACCTGGCCGGCCGGCGTGTCGGCGGCGAAGTCAAAGCCGCCGACCAGCGCCCGCACCGCGCCATCGCCATGGTCCATCACCACGACCGCGACGTTGTGGACGTTGTTCTCGGCGGCTTCGCGCTGCAGGTTGGCGACCACCCGCTCGACCCTTGCCTGCACCCCGCGGTGGATGGTCGTCGGCACGCGGACGACCCCGGCCCCGCGCAGGCGGGTGGCGGCGAGGTGGGGGACCGCCCGGGGCAGCGGCCGGGCGGCCGTCGGCAGCGGCGCCAGGGCCAGATCGGCCAAGACGGCGTCCGGGTCGCCCTGCAGGGCCCCCGCCGCGCCGAGGCGGCCGGCGATGTGCTGCCGGGCGGCGCGCAGGGCGGCCCGGCGCCCCTCGCCCAGGCGCCGGCCGTTCGGATCTTGGGGGATCGCGAGCAGCAGGGCGATCTCCGCGTCGGTCAGGCGTGCGGCGCTGTGGCCGAACAGGGCCCAGGCCGCGGTCTCGACCCCCTCGAGGTTGCCGCCGAAGGGGAGGAAGGTCAGGTAGAGCGCGAGCAGCTCGTCTTTCGAGAAGCGGAGCTCGAGCTGCAGCGCGCGCAGCGCCTCGATCGCCTTGCTGCGCAGCGTGCGGGGCCGGGGCTCGACCATGCGCACCAGCTGCATGGTCAAGGTCGACGCGCCCGAGGTCACCGCGCCGGCCCGCAGGTTGCCCGCCGCGGCCCGCAGCACCGCCACCGGATCCACGCCGGGGTGCCAGCGGAAGCGCGCGTCTTCGACGACCAGCAGCGCGTGGAGGTAGCGCGGATCGGTGCGGGAGAGGGCGCTCGGCAGGCGCCAGCGCTGGTCGGGGGCGAGGGCGACGTGCAGCACCTCACCTTCGGCGTCGAGCAGCGCCGGAGAGGGCGCCGCGCCGAGGCGGGCCGGCAGCGGCACCAGCCAGGCCGCCCCCCAGGCCAGCGCGGCGAGCCCCAGCAGCAGCGCCGCCCCGCGGCGGGCGGCGGCGCCGAGGCGGGCCCGGGTCACCGCCGCAGGCCCGCGCGCGGGCGGCGGCGCATCAGAGCACCGAGCCGGTCCACGGCCCGCGGACCTCGACCTGGCTCGAGGGCAGCCGGGCCCAGACGTTGGGGTCGTACATGGCCTCGGCGGTCATGCCCGGCCAGGTGAACCGGCCGGCCGAGGTCGCCCGCAGCTCGAGCCAGACCGTGCGGGTCTGGCCCGCGGGCAGCGTGCCGAACAGCTCGATCCGGTCGTCGCGCACGTTGACGTGGTCGACCGTCCAGGCGGCCAGCGCCTCTTGGCCCTCGGGCGCGAAGGGGTCGACGGGCACCCGGGCCGACTCGACCTCCCAGCCGGCGGGCAGGCGCCCGACCACCGCGAGGTTGGACACCTCGACCGTGCGCAGGTTCTCCACGCTCATCCTGACGAAGAGCCGGTCGCCGAGGGCTTGACCGCGCAGGTCCGCCACGCCGCCGACGGTCGTCAGGGCGACCCGCTCGAGGCGCAGGCCGGCCGACTCGACGACCTCCGGCACCGACCGCACGCCGTGGGTGCGCAGCAGCACGCGGGCCTGGGTCGGCGCGCCCTGCGTGCGCAAGGCGAGGTCCACGACCGCCGAGGCGCCGTTGAGCGCCCAGACGGGGCCGGTGGGGGCGGTGGTGGCCGAGAGCGCCCGGCCGTCGGCGGCGAGCTGCACCGGCGGGAGGGTCGAGCCGCTGGCGCTGACCCGCTTGCCGAGGCCCGAGATCGCCCAGGCCAGCTCTTGGGTGGTGTACCAGCGGCCGTCCCGCCGACCGATGGCCTCGGCCACCGCCTGCGCGAGGGCCTCGCTGCCCTTGTCGCCGGGGAACAGCTCCTCGACGATGTTGAGGAGCAGGCCGGCCCGGCGCAGCTCGGAGTAGAAGGTCCAGTCGTTCGACCGGGCCTCGAGCTGGGCGGGCACCACCGGCTTGCGCAGGGCGCCCTCGTGGCGCCGATCTCCAGTGAGCTGCACCGCCGCCATCAGCAGGGTGCGGGCCTCTTGGATCTGGCCGCGTCCGTCGGCGGGCAGCTGCTCGAGCAGGCGCTGGGCCTCGCCGGCGCGGGCCCGGCCGCCGCGCGCGAGCACGTAGTGGGCGTAGGCCGCGCCGGAGTCCTGGCCCGGGCTGCCCGAGCTCAGGCCGCTGCGCTCGAGGTAGGTCAGGGCCTCGTCGAGGGCGACCTGGGGCACGTCAAAGCGGGCCTCTTTCGCGTCAATGAGCAGGTGGGTGGCGTAGGCGGTGCCCCACGCGTGCGCATCAGCGCCGCCCGGCCAGTACGAGAAGCCGCCGCTGGGCGTCTGCATCGACAGCACCCGGTCGATCCCGGCCTTGACCCGGGCGTCCACCGGGGCTTGGGCGACCAGATCGGCGTCGAGGCCCGGCATCAGGGCCCGCAGGGCGAGCAGCGGGCGGGTCGACGACACGGTCTGCTCGATGCAGCCGTAGGGATAGCGCACCAGATCGGTGATCCGGCCGAGCGAGGCGCCGTAGGGGTTGTCGGTCACGATGATCTGGGTGCGGTCGGACCCGTCGACCCAGCCGCCGGCGTCCAGGGCAGCGTCCACGTCGACCATGTCGGTGAGCGCGAGCGAGACGGTGCGGTGCTC
>JBJONS010000542.1:0-6147 GCA_046051725.1 Pseudomonadota bacterium
GCCGCTCGCTCCGGTCGATGCTCAGCGCGAGGTCGGCCAGCGCCGATCCCCCGCGCTCGTCGGTCTTGGGCGGCCAGCGCCAGGTGCGGCTGTCGACCAGCTTGAAGATGGTGAGCAGCAGCGCCTTCTCCCCCGGGGGGAGGTGCGCGTCGCCGATCCAGCGGTAGCCCTGGGTCACCGCGTAGGGCGACACCATGGGGGCGCGCGCGAGCGGGTGCTCGATACGCCGCCCGCCGCGCACGAGTGGCGGTAGGCTCCGCATGACCGGGCCTGCGTTCACAGGTGGGCCTCCAGAACAGCGCGCAGCTCGACCACAAGCTGGCGCACCCGCCGTCGGCGGTGGCGAGAGGCCGCCGCCGTCTCCCCCGGCCGGGGCCCGCCCAGGCCCTCGACCACCGCCGCGGCGTCCTCGGGCCGCAGCACCATCACCATCCGGGCGGCCCGCCGCGCTGGCGCTTCATCGATCAGCAGCGCGTCCTCGGTGAGCTCCACCTGCCCCGCCCCGCCGAGCGCGCGCTGCGGTCGGCGCACCGGGTAGCCAAGCCGGTTGTCCACCTCGCGGGTAGCTTCGGCCAGCACGTTCTTCCAGACGATGCGCGCCCAGGCCTTGACCGGAAGGGCGCGGTGCGCGGGCCCGCGGGTCTCAAGCCGATTGAACATCTCCAGAAAAAAGGTGGCCACGCCGTCCTCGACGAGGTCCACCGCACATCGCCGGCGACGGAGCCGTCGGTCGATCTCCCGCTGGACCGCCTCACGCTCCCGGTCGAGCAGCGCGCCGAGGGCGGCCCGCTCGCGGGCGGTGGGCGGCGCCGTCGGCGCAGGGGCGTTCACGGCGGCGACGCCGACCGGCAAGCACATGGACGCTCCTCTACGCGCGGTCGGTGGCGCTGTCGGGGCCCTGGCCAGCCGGGCGCTCCCGAGCCGCCTGGTCGAGCGCGAGGCGCAGGAGCACCTCTGTCGCCGCCTCCCCGTACAAGAGCGCCCGGTCCAGGGGCTGACCGAGGAGCAGCTCGGCGATGGCTGGGGCGCGGGCGAGCAGGCCGGGGATCGCGGAGCGCAGCGTGCGGCGGGCCTCCTGCGAGACCAGGCCTCGCTGATCGACCACCCCGAGGATGTCGGGGAGCAGGTCGATCACGACGTCGAGCAGGCCCAAGTGGTCGTCGCCGCGCAGCAGCCAATGGATGGCGGCGGCGCGGCGCAGCTCCGGCTCGTCGGCGAGCCCCAAGACCGCCTCGGCCGACGGAGCCGGGGCGACCCCAGCGGCCAGAGCGATCTGGAGCGCGGCGTCATCGGCGAGCCGCGCGGCCAGCGGCGTCCAGCGGTGGATGCCTTGAAGCGCGACCTTCGCGCCAGCGGTGCCCTCAGCGGGCGCGAACGCGGCGGCGAAGGCCTGCGCCTCGCCCTCGAGGTAGCTCGGCACCTTGCCGTCTCGGATCAAACGCAGGCACGTGTGCTCGATGAGCCGCTCAACCAGCCGGTGCGCGAAGGCCAAACGGCGCAGGTGCCGGAGCGCACGGGTGGCGTCTTCGTCGCTGTCCGCAGCGCCGAGCGCAGCGGCTCCGACCCGGGCCGCGCCCTCGACCAGCTCGGCGCAGAACGGAGCGCGGCTCAGCGCGACGGTGAGCCCCGAGACAGCCTCCAGCGCGATGATCTGGGTGGGGGAGAGCGGCGAGCTGTGCCGCGTTTCTCGCGCCTCCTGCCAAGCAGACTCGTCAGCCTCGCCCCAAGCCGAGCCCCAACCCTCCGGCCCCCTGGTGCCCTCGCCTCGCGCCGTACGCGCCTCGCCCGCCTGGTCCCCTTCGCAGTCGGATTGGTCAGGGGCGGCACCCGAGGCAAAGTCAGGATCGGGGCGGTCAAGCGGCACGCGGACCCGGCCCGTGGCCTCCCGGAGGGCCCCGACGGGGTCGCACCGCGAGCAGCCGGGGTCTAAGACATGGTCGTCACCGCGTGGAAATACGGCGTTCTCGTGCTCGGGCATGTGCGCTCCTGCGGGTGGGTGGGTCACAAAACGAAGGCCAGTCAGCTGCGCTGGAGCGCGAGGCGGGTCTGCCGCACGCGCTCTTCAAGGCGGGCGAGGTCTGCGAGGAGCGCCACCCGCTCCGCGGCGCGGAGCCGCCGGCCGGGGAGCGTCTTGCGCAGGAGCGGCGCCACTTGGCCGAGGGCGGCGCCCAGCGCGCCGGCCAGCTCGCCGAGCAGCTCGTCGGGGGTCGGTTCTTCACCCCGGGCGAAGTGGCCGCGCTGGACGTCAACCTGGAGTCCTAGGGCGGCGCCCGCCGCCGAGAGGCCCGCTCCGCCCACCCACTCGGTGAGCCACAGCGCTTGATCGAAGGGAAGCGGGCGGTCGCCGGTGAGCCAGCGTGAGAGAAGGCTCGCGTCCACGCCCAGCTTTGCCGCGGCACCAGCCTGGGTGACGCCGGGCGCGCCGAGGAGCGCGGTAAGAAATGCCGCCTGGAGACGGCGCTCTGCGGGGACGGTCAAGCGCCCCCCAAGGCCGCGGAGTGCTGCCCCAGCGCACGAACCAAGGTCACGCGGACCGCAGCAGGAAGCCCCGGCTGTTCCAGAGCGATGAGAATGGCGTCTCGGAGACCGATGGCGTCGACTTGTGCCTGACTTTGGCCCTCGTCGGCCGCGCGGCCTTCCGGCCCGACCGCGCACGGAGCCGAAGCGGCGCCCGACGTGGACCACGTGGCCGAGAGCACGAGCATCGCGACCGCTTGCGCCACAAGGATCGGCCCGACGTTGTGGTGCCCGTCAAAGGCCACCAGCAGGGCGACCACGTGAAGCATCATCACCAAGGAGAAGGCCACCGAGGCGGCCACGGCGCGGCTCACGCTGCACCCCGGGCGCCGTCATCGACGGCGCGGACTTCATGACGGCACGTAGGCGCTGGACCCGCGAAGGAGCCCAGGACCGCCGCCCGCTCTGCCGCCGAGGCGCAAACAGCGTCGAGGAGCCGGTTGAGCACCCCCACGCTCGGCTGGCGGTGGCCGTTGAGGATGTGCGAGAGGTGGCAGGGCGAGATCCCCGCCAAACGCGCGATCTCGAACTGGCGCCCAGATCGTCGGACCAAGTCCTGCAGCATGACCGGCTCCTTAGCGTCCGGCTAATCTGCTACCAGCCAACCAGGCTGTCAAGGCCCCCGCGGGTGACCGAGCCGCATGCAGCCAGAGCCCCGCACCACCTCGACACAGCTCCGCGAGCGCCTGCGCGCCGCGCGCATCGCGGCTGGCCTCACCCAGCGCGACATCGCCGACCACTGCGGCATCTCCATCCCGTACGTGTCCCAGATCGAGACCGGAAAGCGCGACGCTGTGGTCCCGATCTTAGAGGCGTGGCTCGAGCGGTGCGGCCACCGCTTGGCCGTCGTCCCCGACGCGCTCCCGCCCGCCGACCTCGCTCACCTCACCGATGAACAAGCCGCCATCGTCCGGGTCATCGCCTCGCGCATCCACCAGCTCGACCCGGTGCTGTTGGCCACGCTGAAGATGCAGGTGGCCTTCTGGTTCCCTGAGCCGAGCCAGCCGAGTTAGCCTGTAACTAATTGTCATCCAGCGGCCCGGGCACTTTGTCTGCCTGCTAATGTGCTCCCAGCAAATCGGGGGCACCATGAACCGTCTCGTCGAAGCCGCATGCCTGATTGTCGCGGCCTGCTGCGTCCGCTGCGGTCTCTTCTGCGGCGACCATGAGCTGCTCGGCTACACGGGCCCTCTGCTGGCGGCTGTTGTGGCCAACCGCCTACCCTGGCGGCAGCTCCGGCGCGGCTTGACCGCCTCGGTTGGTGCGCACCCAGCTGAGGCCTCGGCATGAGCGACGCGCACGCCTTCACGTGGCTCGCCGTCGACGTGGACAAGACGCTGGTGGCGACGGGCCAGACCCCGCAGCTCGCGCGGGCCACCGCCGCGCTCATCCAGCTCCCCGTTGACCGGGAGCACCACCCAGGCGTCGATCCCGCCGAGGTCGGCCGACAGGTCGACACCTGGGCGGCCTCGCTGCGGGTCGTGCGCCTGGAGCTGCACGGAGACCAGCTGGCGGTCAGGGCCGTGCTTCTGCACCTCGCGACCGAGCTGCCCGAGCTGATGCTGCTCCCCGCGCTCGCTGACCCCCTGCGGCGGGGAGCTGGCGCGGCGGCCTGAGCCTGCAGCTGATCCGCCTCCCCTTGCCCTTGTTCACCCCTCGGTGCCGGTCCCGTCCGGCGCCCTCGGGTCGCACGTCCGCGCGCAGCGGACCTTGGAGGCTCGACATGAGCCAAGACAAGCCCAGCCAAGGCCCCCACGAGCTCCGCGCCCTGCATCGGCGCTGGGCCTTCCTTGATCTTGAGACCACCGGCTTGACGGAGCCCATCGGCGTCGTGCAGGTCGGCATCGAGGTCGTCGACTTCGACGATCTTGGGAACCCCAGCGTGGCCGCGCGCCTGTCGATCTGCACAGACCCGGGGCTGCCCCATGAGGTGACCGCGCTCGCTGTGCACGGCATGGCCGCCGAGGACCTCGTGGCGGGTCGGCCGGCGCCGCTTAGCTTGCACGGCTTGACTTGCCCCGAACCGGACAGCGAGCCCATCGACCACATTGACCCTGTGGTCAGGGCCTGGCCCGAGGCAGCCCGGGAGGCGACGGCCTGGCTCGCTGCCCTACGGCCCGACGGCGTCGCCTGCTGGGGCGACTACGACTTCTTGGTGCTCGAGGCCCTCGCCGGCAGGGACGCTCCGACGGTGGAGCTGCCGCCCGCCAACGCCTACCTCGACCTGCGGGCTCTCTACCGCGAGCGCTTCGCCGGCACCGGCACGGACCGGACGAGCACCCGCCTTGCCAAGGCCGCCGAGGCCTTCGGGCTGGGCGCGCCCCAAGCGCACCGGGCCCTCGCCGACGCCGAGCTGGCGCGCCGGGTCTTCGTCGCCATGGCAGACCACGCCGCGGTCGAAGCCGTCTATGGTGCGGCGTGAGCGGGCAGGGCGAGGAGCGGGGCGCCTTCTGGGTGCGGTCCGACGCGCTCGTCGAGGCCTTGGCAGAGCGTGCCGGCCAGCTCGAAGTTGGCCTGTGGCAGGGCCAAGCGAGCTGGCTGTGGGTGAGCCAAACCGGCGAGGAGCACGGCCTCGAACACGGTGAGCAGCTCGAGCTGGCCTTCATCCGAAGCGAGCGCACGGTCTGCGGCGAGGGCGAGGCCCGCGAAGATCAACTGCAGGTCGACTGGCTGCCGGTGCGCGTCAGCGAGCTGGCCCCGGCCGGCCGGATCTTGGTCCTCGCCATGCCGCTCTGCGAAGGGGACCGGACGGCCATCCCCTTCATCATCCAGGGCGGCTCCTGCGCAGACCTCTGGCTGCGCCGGGTGCCGACGTGAGCGGCGTTGGTTGGAGGCGGCGGCGGGCGGCGTTGGCGGCCCAGTCGGCGAGGAGGTCGAGGCGGGTGAGTGCAGCGTTGCTCGCGCTGCTCGAACGGGGCCGGTCGCGGTCGCCATCGTTCGGTGTCGTGAGCGCGGCCGCGGGCCCAACCCCGGCGGCCTCGCCCGCGGCCCAGCTGCTCGCCGTGCTCGACGCCTGCGCCGGCCGGTCCTTGACCGCGCCCGAGCTGGCCGCGGCCGTGCCTGGCGTCGACCGGGTTCGGGCGCGCTGCAACCAGCTCGCCCGAGCCGGCTGGCTGCGGCGGGGCCAGGGCCCATCTGGTGAGGCGGTCTGGCGCCGCGCCCATGGGAGGCGCCGGTGAGCGCGGCCCGTGCTCGGCCGCCCGTGTGCAATGTGGTGGACGACAAAGGTGCCGTCGTGGGCTGCGGCCTCGGGCTTGAAGACGCGCAGGCGGACGCGCTGGAGCGCGCCGTCCGGTTGCGGGAGGCTCGGCTGGGCCGCCCTCTCCGCACGGCGGAGCGCGAGGAGCTCGAGACCTGGGCAGCTGGGCTCAGCCCCAACGTCGAGCTTGTTCGGCAACCGGACACGCAGCCGCCGCAACCGGACATGCGGGCGGCCCAGCCCGGACGGGCCCAACCGGACATCGCCGCGGCTTGCCCCGACTGCCCGCTGACCAACGCGGACAACCGGCAGGTGGTGCTCTTTCCCGACCTGTCCGGGCACCCGGCGACCGCGCGGATGGCGGCTGTTCGCACCCGGCCGCGGCGGTCCGGCTTCGGCCGCGGCCAGGTCGTGCTCTTCCCCGGGCTCGG
>JBJONS010000543.1:0-14909 GCA_046051725.1 Pseudomonadota bacterium
AGCGGTCGACCGCCCCGGCTGCGGCCGCGCTGGAACAGGCGCTGCGCATCGACCGCGACCACTGGCCGGCCCTGGTGCTGCTGGCGGGGGTCTGTGTCGAGCGCCGCCAGCTGCTGCAGGCCGAGGTGCACTACCGGCGGGCCAGCCAGCTGCTGCGCGGCGGGCGCCCCCGGGCCCTCTCGGTGCGGGCGGCGGCGCTGGTGAGCAGCGCGCACAGCGATCCGGCCGAGACCACCCTCCTCGTCGACCAAGAGCTGGACGCCCTCACCCGGGCCCAGCTGCGCGCGCCCGCGCCCTGACCGCCTGACCGTCTGCCGCCCCGCCGCACGCCCACGGAGCCCCCTATGTCCAGCTGGACCGATCCGACCAAGCACCCGCAGTTCCTGTTCCGCATCGGCGACACCTGGAGCGTGATCCCCGCCGAGCTGATCGAGACGATCATCGAAGATCAGCAGCCGACGCCGCTGCCGATGGTGCCGGGGCATATCCAGGGCATGGTGCCCTATGGCCAAAAGGCCCTGCCGGTCTTTAACCTGCAGGCCTTCTTGAACTTGGTGTACACCGGGGCCGAGCCGGCGGTGCCGCGCCTGCTCGTGATCAAGCACGACGGGATGCAGGTGGGCGTGCGGGTCGATCAGTCGGCTGGCATCGTGCACCTCGGCGCCGACGAGCTGCGGTCGCTCGACGGCCTCGCGGGCACCACGCTGGCGCGCTGGGCCACCGCGATGGTCGAGACCCCCAAGGGCATCGCCGTGGCCCTCAACGTCGACACGCTGCTCGACGCCGCCCGCGTCTGAGCGAGGAGCCCGCCCATGAGCACCATCTCTTCGGCCATCTACGACGAGTTTCGCGCGATCAACCTGCAGCGGCTCGATCTCATCAGCCGCTGCATCCTGCGCCTCGACGAGGAGCCCGGCGCGCCGGGGGTCGCCGAGGAGCTCTGCCGCGCCCTGCACACGCTCAAGGGCGAGGCGCGGATGCTGAGCCTGCACATCCTCGCCGATCTCATGCACGCGCTCGAGGACCTCGTGCAGTGGTGCCGGGCCCGCCGCTTCGCCCACAAAGAGGGCCTCGATCTGGCGCTGCACGCCCTCGATCTCGTGTCTGAGCTGGTCGGCACGGCGGTCGATCCCGCGGCAGACAGCCCGCTGGTGGCCCGGGCCTGCAGCCTCGCGGTCACCATCGCCGCCCGCATGGGCGAGGTCGACCGCGACCCGGGCGCGGCGGCCATCGGCGCGCTGCGGGCGGGCCTCGCCGCCGCCCTGCCGACGCTGCACGGCCTGTTGGACCGCCTGGACGTCAACCTCGCCGACGCAGAGGCCGGCGCCCAGCTGCCCGCCCGCCTGGGCGCGCTCAAGGACGAGGCCCGGGGCCTCGGCCTCGACGCCGTCGCGCTGCACCTGTGGAGCATCGAGAACGAGGCCCGCGAGGCCACCTCGGACGCCGAGATGATGTTCGGCGACCTGCGCCTCGTGCGCGCCGGGCTCGGCGTGCTGAGCGCGGCGCTCGATGAGGCGCAGACCGAGGCCGCGCGTGCTGAGGCCCTGGCCACGTTCAACCAGAAGATCGCGTTCACCCCACCGGCAGAGCCAGCGCCGGCCCCGGCCCAAACCCCCACCGAGAAGGTCGTCGCGGTGGTGCTGGGCCGTCCGCCCGCCGACGAGCCCCCGGCGGTGGCGGCGGAGCTCATCGACACCTTCCAGGCCTCGTCGGTGCTGCGGGTCGAGGCCCTCAGCCGCTGCCTGCTGCACCTCGAAGATCAGCCCCAGGACGTCGCGGTGGCCGATGAGCTGCTGCGCGAGGCCCACACGCTCAAGGGCGACGCGCGGGTCGTCGGCCTGATGGAGCTGGGGCACCTCGTGCACCGCTTCGAGGACCTGCTCATCGACGCCAAGAAGGGCGGCTTCACCAGCCGGGCGCACTTCGATCTGGCGCTCTCTGGCGTCGATCTCATCGCCCGGGTGCTCGCGGCCGACCTGCTCGCGCCGACCCCGCCGGGCGTGGGCGCGGCCATCGGCGCCTACCTCGTGTCGATCGAGGGCCTTCTCCGCGGGGCAGGGGCCGCCGCGCCCCGGGCGGGCGCCGCCCCCGCGCCGGCGGGCCCTGCGCGGGTGGTCTCTGGTCCGGTGGTCTCCGCGGCGGTGGTCTCAGCGGCGGTGGTCTCTGCGCCGCTGTCGGCCGCGGCACCCTCCGCCGCAGCGCCGGTCTCTCCCCCCGCGCCCGCCGACGAGGGCAAGCGGGGCGAGGGCAAGCGCCGCGAGCTGCTGCACATCCCGGTCGAGCAGGTCGAGGACCTCATCCACCTCGCCGGCGAGCTCACCCTCTGGCAGACCCAGCAAGACCGCCTCGTCGCCGACATCCGCCGGATCATGATGGATTTTCGGTCGAGCATCAACCGCTTCCGCGACGACAAGCGCATCGACGCCGAGGTCGCCGAGCGCTTCGGCGCGCTGGCCCGCGAGCTGGGCGTGCGGGTCCAGGCGCTGCGCGATGATGGTTTTCAGAACGCGCTGCGGCTGACCGAGCTGCAAGACAGCGTCAGCGGCATGCAGCTCGTCGAGGTGCGGTCGGTCTTCGGCAAGTACCCCCGGGCGGTGCGCGCGATGAGCCGTGACCTTGGCAAGGACTGCGCGGTCGAGCTCGAGGGCGAGGACGTGGCGGTGGACAAGAAGGTGCTGATGCAGATCGAGGACGCGCTGCTGCACCTCGTCCGCAACAGCGTCGATCACGGCATTGAGAAGCCCGAGCTGCGCGTGGCCCGAGGCAAGCCGGCCCGCGGCACCCTGCGCCTCGCCGCGCGGAACAAGGGCGCCTTCGTCGAGGTCGAGATCGCCGACGACGGCGGGGGCATCGACGCCGAGAAGATCGCCGCGCGCTTGGTCAGCAAGGGCCTCGCCAGCGCCGACGAGGTCCAGGCGATGAGCCACGACCAGCTCATCGGGCAGATCTTCCGGCCGGGCTTCTCGACCGTCGAGGTGGTCACCGACATCTCGGGCCGGGGCGTCGGTATGGACGTGGTCAAGCGCCAGATCGACGCGATGGGCGGCGCGGTCCGCACGATGACGAAGGTCGGGGTGGGGACCACCTTCCTGTTGACCCTGCCGGTCTCGGCCTCGGTCACCCAGGCGATGGTCTTCCGCCAAGACGCGGGGCTTTTTGCGATCCCCTCGGCGCTCATCGAGTCGATGCTGCACGTGCTGCCCAGCGCGGTCCAGCGCATGGGCAGCCAGGCGCTGCTGCGCCACGACAACGACCTGCTGGGGCTTCACGACCTCGACGGCGTGCTCGGCTTCGGCGGCCGGGCCCCCGACGAGCCCTTCTGGCGGGTGGTCGTGGTGCGCCTCGGCGAGCGGCGGGTGGCCCTGCGGGTGCGCGCGGTGCTCGGTGAGCGCAAGCTCGTGCAGCAGGCCAGCGACCCCTTCCTCGCCGGCCTCGCCGTGCTCTCGGGCACCGCCCGCATCGAGGGCGGCGAGCTGGTCTCGGTGCTCAACGTCAGCCACCTGCTGCGGCAGGTCGAGGCGGGCGGCGCAGGGATCAGCGCGGCCCCGCTGCGGTCCGCCGCCGCCGAGCCGGTCCCGTCGGTCGGCGCCGCGGCCGCGCCGACCCGGGGCGGCGCACAGACCGTGCTGGTGGTCGAGGACTCGGACATCACCCGTCGGATGTTGGTCGCCGCCGTCGGGCGCCTCGGCTACCAGACCGTCGAGGCGGTCAACGGGCGCGAGGGGCTCGACAAGTTCGAGGCACACAGCCCCGATCTGGTGCTCACCGACCTCGACATGCCGGTGATGACCGGCATCGAGCTGCTGCGCGCGCTGCGCCAGCGCGGCAGCCAGTGCCCCTGCGTGGTGATGACCTCGCGCGAGTCCGAAGAGTCCAAGGCCGAGGCCCTCGCCGCCGGCGCCAACGCCTACCTGCTCAAGTCGGCCCACAGCGACGCGCGGCTCAAGGACGCCCTGGCCATGATGCTGGGCGCCCGCGCCGAGGCGGCGGCATGAACGCCCCCCGCCGGGTGCTCGTGGTCGATGACAGCGCCATCGTGCGGCGCTTGGTCGAGGCGCAGCTCGGGCTGCGGCCGGGCCTCGTGGTGGTGGGATCGGTGGGCTCGTCTGAGGCCGCCCTCGCCGCGATTGACGCGCTGCAGCCCGATCTGGTGCTGATGGACGCCTGCATGCCCGGCATGGACGGCGTCGAGGGCGCCCGCGCGGTGCGGGCCCGCAGCGCGGCCCGGGTGGTGTTGATGACCGGCAGCACCGGCGCCGAGTTCCGCCGCTATCAAGTGCTGGGTCTGTCGGCGGGCGCGACCTGTGTCCTGCAGAAGGACGGCGTGGGTCAGGGCGGGTTCTATGACACCGTCGAGAGCGTGGCCAGCGAAGGGAGGGTCCGCGGGGTCGCCCCGCCGGCGCCCGCCGCGCCCACCAGCAAGCCGATCCCCCGGGTGGTGGGCATCGTCGCCTCGACCGGCGGACCCCAGACCCTGGTGCGGGTGCTCGGCGGCCTGCCGGCCAGTTTTCCGAGCGCGGTGCTGCTGGTGCAGCACATGAGCGACGGCTTTGAGGCCTCGTTTCGCGACATGATGGCCACCCACACCAAGCTCGAGGTCAAGCTGGCGGCCCACGGCGACGAGCTGCGGCCGGGGCGGCTGCTCATCGCGCCCCCGGGCAGCCATATGGTCACCCAGGGCGACCGGGTGCGGCTCGACCTGACCTCGCCGGCCGAGCAGGGCCACAAGCCCTCGGGCGACCGACTGCTGCACAGCCTCGCCCGCAGCCACGGCGCGGCGGCCTGGGGCGTGGTGCTGACCGGCATGGGCGCCGATGGGGCCGAGGGCCTGCTCGCCATGCGCCGGGCGGGCTGCCACACCCTGGCCCAAGACAGCGGGGCCATCCTCGACGGCATGCCGGCCCGGGCCCGGGCGCTGGGCGCCGCCGAGCTGGTGCAGAGCGACGCGGGGATCGGGGCGTACTTGGGGCGGCTCGGCGGGCGCTGAGGGAGGGGGTGCGCGCGGCGTGACCCACCGCAGCGCGCGGCGTCGTGGTGGGCGCGGCGCCGCCTCGGGGGGCCCCGGCGCCCGGGACGCGCGCTACTCCAGCGCCCAGCGGAAGGCCCGCCGGAGCTCTGCTGCCCCGCCCTCGGGGTACCAGCGGCCGTGGGCCAAGATGAGGCGCTCGGGCCCCCAGGCCAACATCTGCGCGAGGGCGGCGCGCAGCAGGGCCATGCCGCGGCCGCCTTCGCCGACGCGGAAGGACAGGCGCATGTCGAGCGGCGCCTTGCCGTCGGGGTCGCGGGTGCCGGCCAGCGCGAGCAGGGGCCGTGTCCAGGCGGGGCAATGGTGGGGCTCGAAGTTCTCGATGAGGTCGGTCAGGATGAGGGTGCGGCTCGCCCGGTGGAAGAAGACGACCTCTTGGTGCACATCGCTGCCGCGCACGAGCAGCTGATCGAGCTGGCCGGCCCAGGCGGCGGGGGCTGCGTCGCCGAGGGGGTGATCGACCCGGAGCGGCACCCCATAGGCCGCGGCCCGCGCCTCGACCTTCGGCGCCGCCCAGGTGAGGGCATCGGGAAAAGCGTCTTGCCAGGCGGGGATGTGCGCGTAGTGGATCCAGTTCGGCGCGACGAGGTGGGCCACCGGTCCGGCGAGGGCCTCCAACGCGCGCAGCTCAGCGCGCAGGGCCGGCGGCAGCGCGACCGGCGAGTGGACGAAGAGCCCGCCGCCCTCGAGCGCCACGAGGGTCATGCGCGTGGGGAAGGGGAGCCCATAGAAGGAGATCAGCGGGCCGTCGCAGATCCAGACGCCGGGGGCGACCGGCTTGAGGGTGAGCAGGGGCTCGTAGCCAGTGGGGCGGTCGGGCATCGTGGCGCTCGGCGGTGGGTCGGTGAGGAGAGGCTGTGGGGCGACCATCTGAGCGTGGAGGGCGCACCCAACGGGGGGGGGCGCCCACGCGGCGGCGGAGGTCTTCGCGGATGCGCCGCGGGTTGGCCGAGCGCGTGGCCCGGGCGGTCCGGTCGCTGACAAAAGCGGTCGTGGGTCTCGGCCCTGCCGCGCGCCGCGCGGGGCGGCAGCGTAGCACAGGAGCGCGGCGCGTCCGCCGGGGCCCGTGCCGCCGGGCCGGCGGGGGGCGACGACAAGAACAGCGTGCAGTGCGATGTTCAGGCGACGGGTCGCGCTGCCCCGCTCGTTCACCCGCCTCGCCCGGGCCCCGTCGACCGGCGGGCGAGGGGCGGTGAGGATGGCGTCGTTGGCGTCCGTCGGGGGCCTCCGGCCAGCGCGGTCGGCCTGCCTCTCGGGGGCGCTGTTCGACCGACCCCGCCCGCCGTTCGCTGGTCAAGGCGCGCAGGCGGCCGGTGTGCGGGCCTCGGCTCCCATTTTTTTCCGTCAAGGGGCGCCGCGCTGTCCGCAAGGCGGGCGCGGCGGCGTCTTGAGGGTGGCGAATGACGGCGACCGCCGCACGCGCCCCCACCGAACCGGCCTTCGCGTGGAAGGCCAAGGAGAGACCCGCATGACCACCAAGCCCGCCCCCGCTGCCCCGCCGAACGCGCCGAGCAAGACCGGCAACCCCTCGGGCCCCGGCCGGGGCAACAACCCGCCCAAGAAGTAAAGAGCCTGGTCCATCGGCGCCGAGAGGCGTCGATGAGCCCGCCGCCGTCCGGAGCCTCGGCTTCGGGCGGCGGCGTCGTTCTTGGGGCGGCCTCCAGCTGTCGCTGCGCCGTGCGCAGCCGCCTCGCGCGCGCCAGGCCGACCGGCCGGCGCGGCGCAGCCGCGGTCGCGCAGCGACCGAGCCCCGCCGGGGCGAGCCAGGCCGGGGGGCCGCCGCCCGCAGGGCGGGGCGCCCGACCCAGGCGGCCTGGAGCCCCGACGGGGCGGGCAGGCGCGGTGACCACCCCCCTCAGCCGCCGGTCATCAACAGCAGCCGGGCGGGCTGGCCCTGCCCCTGCAAAACCACGATGTCGAGGTCGAGATCGCCGTCGAGGTCGAGGGTGAGGGGGAGGCGGCCCAGCCCGACGGTGAGCCCGAGCCGCGGCGACCAGTCGTCGAAGCGCGCGCCGTCGCCGTGGTAGAGGCGGTCGACGCCGCCCCAGGTGGCGATGAGCAGCTCGGGCAGGCCGTCGAGGTCGAGGTCGGCCGCGGCGACGCCCCGGCCGTCGCCCGCGTCGACGGGCAGCGTGGCGGCGCTGTCTTCGAAGTAGCGGCCCGTGCCGTCGCCCCGGAAGAGCAGGTCTTGGCCGGCACAGGTGAAGAACAGCTCATCTACGCCATCTTCGTCGATGTCGAGCACCTCGACCGACCGCGCGTCGCAGGCCACCGCGGGCATGCGTCCGGGGCCCGCGGGCACAAAGGCCTCGCCCAGCCGCTCGTAGAGCGCCGGCCCGCTCGCGGTCGCCGCCACCAGCTCGCTGAGGCCGTCGCCGTCTGTGTCGACCGTCGCCAGGTCACGGACGGGGCCCGTGAGGTCGGGTGGCCAGGCCTCCATGCGGCCGAAGGGCGCCTCGGCGCCGTCCGAGAGCCGCAGCGCGCCGCCGCCCCAGAGCGCGGTCAGGATCGTCGCCTCGGCGGGCGCGCGCGAGACCACGGCCAGGCGGCGCAGGGGTCGGGTGGGTCGACCGGGTCGACCGGCGCCCTCGGGGGCCTCCCAGGTGCGGACGGGCGGGGTCTCGACCCGCTCGACCGCGTCGGCGGCGAGGGTGCCCGTGGGCCTCCAGGTGTAGACCCTGCCCGCCGCGTCGGTGACCTCGAGCCGGTCGACCTCGCCGCCGAGCTCGAGCACGAAGCCATCGTCGACGTAGTGGAATTCGGGGAGGTTGTGCACGAAGGCCGCCGCGGCGCCCTCGACCGTCAGCGTCGCGACGCCCGCGTCGGCCGCGCAGGAGGCGGCGCCGGCGGCCTCGATGGCCGGGCAGTCGGCGCGCGCGATCGGCGCGAGGGGAAGCGCGGGCACCAGCGCCCCCGCGGTGATCGCCCACAGGCGCGCCGAGCCGTCGGCGCGGAGCTCGGCGACCTCGGGGCGGCCGTCGCCGTCGAGGTCCACCGCGACCGCGCCCACGCAGGAGGCCGCCTCGGACGGGGCGCTGCCCGCGGCGCCGCGGAGCCCGCCCCCAGCGCGCTCGACCAAGCGGGGCGCCGCGCCGTCGATATGGCAGAGAAAGACGCGCTCTTGCCCGTCGACGCGCAGCGCGGCGAAGCCGCCCACCCGGCCCCGGGGCCCCACCGGGCCCCCATCGACGAGCGCCCCGGTGCCGGCGCTGCGCCAGGCGGCGAGCCCTCCGCCGGCGTCGAGGGTGAGCACGTCGTCGAGCCCATCGCCGTCGAGATCGATGACGAGGCCGTCCATCAGCGCGCCGGTGGGCGTCGGCGCATAGTAGGCGGCCGCCGCGGTGAACTGCAGGTCGAGGGGCTCGAAGGTGAAGGGGCCCGCGGGGATGGGGTCCAGGCCGTCGAAGGCGAGCGCGACCGGCACGACCCCGGCGCGGCTGAGGGGGGTGGTCGCGCAGGCCTCGCCGTCGTTGGGCGCCTCGCTTGTGTTGTGCGCCGCTTCCGTGGGCCCGTCGCTTGTGTTGTGCACCGCCTGGGCTTGGTCGCCGAACCACAGGTGCGTGGCGCCGCTGAGGCCCGCGCCGTACACGCAGACCTCTTCGCCGCCCCGCGCCGTGCCCTGGGTGGGGCGGAGGCCGAGGACGGTCGGCGGGGCGCGGTCGGGCGCCGCGGTCGGGCGCTTGCCCTCGGCGCAGGCGGCGAGGAGCAGCAGGCCGGCGCAGACGGCGCCTACTCGGGGTCGCATGCGTCCCCCAGACCATCGCCATCGACGTCGTTTTGATCGGGGTTGGGGACGTCTGGGCAGTTGTCGCAGGCGTCTCCGGGGTCGACCGCGGGGCTGGGCGCGGGCGCCTCGCAGACGAAAGGCCGGACTTGGGCGCAGTCGAGGTCGTTCCAGGCGCCGTCGGGGCGCAGCTCGGCGCAGTCCTCGATCCCGGCCGAGTCGTTGGGCTCGCCGGCGCCCCACCGCGCGTAGCCAAGCGCGCTCCCGTCGGCCCAGCGCCAGCTGCCCTCTTCGGCGATGTCGGAGAGCCCGAGCCAGACGCTGCTCACGCCGGCGCCGCGAAGGAAGCGGATCTCGTCAGGGTCGTCGATCTGGACGAGGCTCGCCCCGCGCGCCGCGCAGGCCGCCCCCGCGTCGGCCCAGGTCGCCGCCGCGCCCCCGCACCACAAGTAGAGGCGCGCGGCCACCGGCGCGAGCAGGGTGCAGCCGGTGCGCGCGGCGCAGTCGGCGGCGCCGGTGCACGCGAAGGCGTGGGCGTCGCGGTCGGCTTGCAGGGGGTCGGGCGCGTCGGGGCAGGCGTCGGCCGCGTCGGGCACGCCGTCACGGTCGGCGTCGGCCGGGCTGGCCGGGGCCCAGCTCACCAGCACCTGCGGCAGGCGAAGGTCGGCGCGGGCGATGAAGAGGTCGGGGTCGCCGTCGCCTTCGAGGTCGGTCACCGCGAGGCCGGTGGCGAGGGCGTCTTCGGTGGCGCCGGGGAAGGCCGCCGACCAGTCAAAGAAGCGGCCCGCGGGGTCTTGGTGCAACAGCCGCACGGGGCCGCCGGCCTCGACCACCACGAGGTCGAGGCGGCCGTCGCGGTCGAGATCGACCGCCGCGGCGTCCCTGGCGCTGCGGCTCTCTGGGCCGAGCCGGAAGACGGACTCGTCGACAAAGGCGCCGCGGCCGTTGTTGAGCCACAGCCGGTCGGCGCCCTCAGCGGGCAGGTAGAGGTCGAGGTCGCCGTCGTCGTCCAGGTCGGCCGCGAGCGGCGCGACGGTGCGCGGGCTGGCCGCCGCGGGCAGCGCGGCGGGGCTGGCGAGCAAGAAGCCGCCCCGGCCGTCGCCGAGGTACAGCCGGTCGCTCTCGTCCCAGCCGCCGATGAACACGTCGAGGTGCCCATCTCCGTCGAGGTCGGCGGTCAGCAACCCGCCGCCGTCGACCGCGACGTTCAGGGCGCTCGCGGTGGGCGAGAGGCCGCCGCTGCCGTCGTTGTGGAGGAGCGTGAGGCCCGCGGCGTCGAGCACCAGCAGGTCGAGCACGCCGTCGCCATCGCCGTCGAAGAGGCGCAGGGCGCGGGGGGCGACGGGCCAGAAGGGAGGCCGGGGGCCCCACCCGCGGCCGTTGCGCAGCAGCCGCGCACCCCAGCTGCCGCCCACCACCAGATCGAGCTGCCCGTCGCCGTCGAGGTCCCCCGGCTCGACCATCGAGACCGCCTCGGCCCAGCCCAGCACGGCCGGCGCCGCGAAGGCCCCGCCGCTGCGCCGGTGCCACTGGACCCCGTGGTCGGTCGCCTCGAGCAGGTCGAGCTGCCCGTCGCCGTCCACGTCGAAGAACCGGGGCGCCCGGCGGTGGGCCGGCAGCGCCGCGGGGAGCCAGGACGCCCGCTGGTCGACGAAGCGCAGCGCGATGGCCGGCGGGGGACCCCCGGTGTCGAGCGCCGCCGAGTCGCCATCGGGCTCAAAAGAGGGCGCGCGCCCGTTTTTGGAGTGCTCGTGGCAGGCCACCAGCAGCGCGAGCGCCGCCGCCTGCGCGCGCGGGCGCCTCATCGCCGCCGCCTGCGCAGCGCGGCGAAGCCCAGGCCCCCGAGCCAGACGAGGCCGGTCGGCGCGCCCCCGGCCGCGCAGGCGGCGGTCTCTGCGCGCGGGGCCTCGGCCGCAGGGGGAGCGCTCGGCGCCGGCGCCCAGGCCGCCGCGGTGGGCGCCGCGGTGGGCGCCGCAGCTGCCCGGACGAAGAGGTCCACCGCCAGCTCGCCCGCCGGGCAGCGGACCGGCGGCCCGCCCGCCGCCATGAGCGTGAAGGTCTCTTGGATCCGCGCCCCGGGCTCTGCCGCCGTGCGGACCTCGCCCGACAGCACGGCCGTGCCGCCGACCGGCACGTCGGCCTCGAGCACCGCCAGCACATCCCAGGCAGGCCAGGCCGCCTCGTCGTAGAGGGGGCTCACCGCGTCGCGCGCCGCGGGCTGGAGCCACAGCTCGCCCCGGCGCCAGTCGCGCCCGCCGACGTTCTCGACGACGATCCACAGCGGCGCCGCCTCGCCCGGGCTGAGCACCGCCGGGCTGCTCTGGTCGACGATCCGCGCGGCGAGCGCGGGCAGCTCAGCCCCCATCTCGGTGGGCGGCCCGTCGTCGATCTCGCCGTCGCAGTCGTTGTCGAGGCCGTCGCAGAGCTCGGCGTCGCCCGGGCTCACGCTGGCCCGGCTGTCGTCGCAGTCGCCGCCGGTGGCGCTGGTGCCCGGCGGCTGGCCGCCGCAGCCGCGCAGCTCGGCGGCGCCGTAGCCGTCGGCGTCGGCGTCGACGTACCAGAGGACCGAGGCGAGGTCGCCGCCGTCGCAGTTCTCGTCCACGCCGTTGTCGCAGGCCTCGGCGGCGCCGGGGTAGATGCCGGCGTTGCCGTCGTTGCAGTCGCGGCTCTCGTCCCAGCCGTCGCCGTCGCGGTCGGGCGGGCCGCACCACTTGGCGGGCAGGTCACCGTGGCTGCCTTGGCTGATCCACGAGCCGCCCCAGCCGCTGCACGACCCGCTGAAGGGCTCGATGGCCGTGTTGCCCGCGGTCCGCGGCTCGAAGTGCAGGTGCGGCCCGGTGGAGTTGCCCGAGCTGCCGACCTGCCCGAGGTGCTGGCCGCAGCTCACCCCTTGGCCGACCCAGACCGCGACCGACCACTTCTTCATGTGGCAGTACAGCGTGGAGGTGCCGTCGCTGTGGCCGATCTTGACGTAGTTGCCGCAGCCGCTGCCCCCGTAGCAGCCGCCGGTGGAGCAGGCGTCGAACTCGCCGTCGTGGGCGGCGATCACGGTGCCGTCGGCGGCGGCGACGATGTCGCGGCCCGCGGCCATGCCGGACCAGCTGCCGGCGCCAAAATCGCTGCCCCGATGCCCGCTGTAGCGGATGGATCCGCAGGCCCAGTCGACCCCGCCGTGGTCATAGTAGGCGGTGGGGTAGAAGTAGCCGCGGTGGGCGTCGCTGAAGGGGGCGCTCAGCGGGATCGCGCCCGCCGCGCCGACGAGCAACAGCAGCAGGGCGCTCATGGCAGGGGCACCTCGTGCGGGCCCGCCGGCGAGGTCCAGCGCACCCGGTCGCCCTCGATCTGCAGGGGGGCCGTGTGGGGCGGCGGCACGAAGCCGACCGGCTCCTCGCCGATCACGCGCACCAGATCGCGGTTCGTGAGCTGCACCGCTGGCCCGCCGTCGAAGGGCATGGCCCACACCGACGCGATCCCCGTCGCGCCAGAGACCCAGGCCACCCACGCGCCGTCGGCCGAGATGGCCACCCGGTCGGGCGCCCCCTCGGTGACCAGCGTGGTCTGCGCGAGGCCCGCCGGGCCGAGCTCGACCCGGTCGATCACCGAGAGCCCCGGCCCCGGGCCCTTTCGGCTGAGCGCCCACCGCGCCCCGTCGGCCGAGAGGGCGGGCACCCCGACCAGCTCTTCGGCCACAATGGTGAGGGCGGGGGTGTTCTCGCCCACCTGACCGTCGGCCTCACCGGCTTGCGCAGGCGCAGCGGCCTCGTGGGCCAGCGTCGCCCCGCTGAGGATGAGGCGCCCGCCGAAGGCGACCGGCCACTCGGCATCGTGGAGGGGCTGGAGGTCGGTCTCGGGCCCCGGCGGCGGCTCGGGGGCGCAGGCCGCGGCCGCCCCAAGCAAGAGGGCGAAGGTGCGCGCGCGGTGGCTTCGGCGGAGACAGGGCATCGCCGCACCGTAGCACAGGGGGGCCCGCCGACGGCGGGGCGCAGCGCGGCGCCCTTCGCCACCGGCCCCCCGTGGTCGGCGCTGGGATGGGCGCGGCGCTGCCCCCGGGCCAGCCTGGCACCTTCGGCCACCCGCCTCGCGCGCGCCAGGCCAACCGGCCGGCGCGGCGCAGCCGCGGTCGCGCAGCGACCGAGCCCCACCGGGGCGAGCCGGGCCGGGGGGCCGCCGCCCGCAGGGCGGGGCGCCCAACCGAAAATGGCGAAGCGCCGGCGGGGTCTCTCCCCACCGGCGCTCGACGTGCGGCGCCCCTCGCGCCAGGGGTCTCAGGCCGCCCGGCGGTCGGTGCGGGGCGCGGCCCGAGAGATGCCGGTGGTGTGGAAGTGCGAGACCACCCGCTGGAAGGTCGTCGACAGACCCTGCAGCTGCTTGCTCGCGCCCACGAGATCGCTCGAGGTCGAGACCGACTTCTGGGCCACCGCAGAGATCTGATCCATCGCGGTGGTCGACTGCTGGGTGCCCACCTGCTGCTCTTGGATGGCCTCGGCGATCGCCCCGGCCGACTGGGTGGTCTGGGTCGAGAGCCGCGAGGTCTCTTCGACCGCCGAGACCGTCGAGCGGGTCGCCCGCCGGATGTCTTCGGTCAGCGCGTCGATGTCTTTGAGCGAGCCCATGATCTGCTAGCGAGGCGCTGCATCTGCGTCGCGACGAGGCTGAAGCTGCGGCCCGCGTCGCCGGCCTTGGTGCCCTCGAGCGCCGCGTTGAGCGCCAGCAGGTCGCTCTTGTTGGCCACGTCTTTGATGAACGACACGATCTCGCCGATGCGCGCGGTGTGGCCGCTCAGCTCGCGGATGGCCTCGGCCGTCTGGTTGTTGGTCTGCTGGGCGACCTCGGCGTTGGAGTAGACCGCCGAGGTGGCCGAGGCGATCTCTTTGGCCGAGGTCGAGAGGGTGGACAAGATCCGCCGGGTCTCTTCGACCGCCGAGGCCTGCTCGCTGGCCCCGAGCTGCTGGCTGAGCGCCGCCTCGTGCAGCTGCGCCGCGGTGTCGTTCAGCGACTGGGCGTTGGCCTGGATCTCGCCGACCAGCTCGCGCAGAGAGACCACCATGCGCTCGAAACTCTCTCCGAGGTCGCCGTCGAGGCGGGTCTGCAGGCAGTCGGCCACCAGATCCCCCTCGGCGATCGCCCGGGCCTGCTGGGCGAGCATGCGCAGCGTGCCGGCCATGTTCGAGAAGGCCGTGCCCAGCGCGCCTTGGATGCGCTCGTCGAGGGCCGGGTTGCGCAGGTCGCCGGCGGCGATCAGGGTGGCTTGGTGGGTCAGCCGCTGCTGGGTGCGCTCCATCGAGCCGAAGGCGTCGGCCAGGGGGCCGGTGTTGGCGATGGTCGGCGCCTTGTGGTCGCCGCCGCTGACCGCCGCCTCGCCGCGGGCCACGCGCCCGGCGCGGTCGGCGAGGTCGGTCATGCCGAGCACGAGGTCATTGTAGGCGCCGGCGAGCTGGCCGAGCTCGCCGCCCACCCCGGCGTCCATCGGGCTGGTCGCCCGCTCACCGCTGGCCAGCGAGCGGATGCGGGCGGTGGCCAGCACGATCGGCCCGGCGAGTGCGCCGCCGACGAAGTAGGCGACCCCCAGCGTCAACAGCGCGACCATGCCCAGCCCGGCGAGGGCGAGCTGACGGAAGGCGTAGACCGGAGCGAGGGCCTCTTCTTCGTCGATCTCGCTGACGATCGCCCACTTGAGGCCGGCGATGTCGAGGGGACGGTAGGCGCCCATGGCCGGCTCGCCGTGGTAGTCGAGGTAGCGGCCGACGCCGGTCTCTCCTTGCAGGGCCGCTTGGGCCCCCTCGGTGTTGATCTTGAGCTGGCCGACCACCGTGCCGGTGCGCTTGATCTCGTCGAGGGTCTCTGCGTGGGGGCTGCCTTTGAGCGCCGCATAGAAGTCATCGGGGGCCTCGAGGAAGGCCCGGGTGTCGTTGCGCGCCTTCAGATCGGGGCCGATGAGGTAGGACTCGCCGGTCGCGCCGAGGCCGGCCTCGGTCCACTTCTGGTCGTTGGTCATCACGCTGGCGATGCGGTTGAGCGGCATCTGCAAGATCAGCACGCCGATGCGGTCGGGGCCATCAAAGATCGGCGCGGCGACAAAAGACGCCGGCGCGCCATACGATGGCTCGTAGGGCTCAAAGTCCATCACCACCGAGGCGCCGGCCGGCAGGGCGGCCGCGG